>DAHVFK010000078.1 GCA_027317055.1 Betaproteobacteria bacterium
GGCCGCACCAGCACCAGCCGCTTCACGCTGTCGCGCTCGAGCGCGTCGACGGCGCAGGCGACCGCGAGATAGGTTTTTCCGGTTCCGGCCGGACCGATGCCGAACGTGATGTCTTGCGCCAGGATGTTCTGCAGGTACTGAACCTGGTTGACGGTGCGGCCGTGCAGGTCGGGACGGCGCGTGAGCAGCTGCGGTCCGGCGCTGCCGGGCGCGGGCGCGTTGCCGCGCATCATTTCGCTCAGGCCGAGCTGAATGTCGTCGATCGACAGCTCGCCGGCCGCTCTGTCGTACAGGCCGGACAGGGTGCGCGCCGCGCGCGCCGCCTGCGCCGGCTCGCCGCGCACGGTGAAGTGCGCGCCGCGACGCGCGATCGCGACATCGAGCGCGGATTCGATCTGGCGCAGGTTGGCGTCGAGGGGCCCGCACAGGCGCGCCAGGCGCTGGTTGTCGAGCGGCTCGAAGCGCACTTCAACCGGCTTGGGGGACGGGTTACGCGTCACCGGCGGCGGGCGCTCCCTAGGCCTCGCCGCGCAGCGAATGCGACCGCGCTTCGGTGATGCGCACGTCGACGAAGCGCCCGATGAGCCCGCGCGCGCCGCGAAAGTTGACCACCCGGTTGTTGCCCGTGCGGCCGGCGAGCTCGGCGGGGTTGCGGCGCGCGGGGCCTTCGACCAGGACGCGCTGTACGCCGCCTACCATGCGTTCGCTCGTCGCGCGCGCCTGCGCGTCCAGCGCCGCCTGCAGCCGCTGCAGCCGTTCGAGCTTTTCGGCCTGCGGCGTCGCATCCGGCAACTCGGCGGCGGGCGTGCCGGGGCGCGGGCTGTAGACGAACGAGAACGAGCCGTCGAAATCCAGCGCGCGCGCGAGCTCGAGGGTGGCCTGAAAGTCGGATTCGGTCTCACCTGGAAAACCGACGATAAAGTCGGACGTTAGGCTGAGTTCCGGCCGCGCCTTGCGCAGGCGCCGAACGATCGAGCGGTACTCGAGCACCGTGTAGCCGCGCTTCATCGCCGCCAGCACCCGGTCGGAGCCGGACTGCACCGGAAGATGCACGTGCCCCGCGAGGCCCGGCAGTTCGGCGTGCGCGTCGATCAGACGCTGCGTGAACTCGCGCGGATGCGAGGTGGTATAGCGCACGCGCTCGATGGCGTCGATCTCGGCCACGTAGCGCAGCAGCTCGGCGAAATCGGCGGGCTCGCCTTCGATCTCGCCGCGCCAGGCGTTCACGTTCTGTCCCAGCAGCGTGACTTCCCTCACGCCGCGCTCGGCCAGGCCGGCGATCTCGGCCACGACGTCGTCGAAGGGGCGCGAAAATTCTTCGCCGCGCGTGTACGGCACGACGCAGAAGCTGCAGTACTTGCTGCAGCCCTCCATGATCGAGACGAACGCCGCCGCGCCGTCGACCCGCGCCGGCGGCAAATGGTCGAACTTCTCAATCTCAGGAAAGCTTACGTCCACCTGCGCGCGCCCGCTCGCGCGCCGGCGCGCGAGCAACTCGGGCAGACGGTGCAGGGTCTGCGGGCCGAACACCACGTCGACGTAGGGCGCGCGCTCGACGATCGCGGCGCCTTCCTGGCTCGCGACGCAGCCGCCGACCGCAATCATCAGGCGCGGGTTGTCGCGCTTGAGGTGCTTGACCCGGCCGAGGTCGGCGAAAACCTTCTCCTGCGCCTTCTCCCGCACCGAGCAGGTGTTGAACACGATCAGGTCGGCGTCCTCCGGCTGCCCGGTGGGGACGTATGCGCCGTCTTGCGCCAGCACATCGGCCATGCGGTCCGAGTCGTACTCGTTCATCTGGCAGCCGAAGGTGCGGATGTAGAGCTTGCCGGTCATGCTCGCCTGCGCTGGCCTCGTTCTCAATGGCTGGGGTCGGGTTGCGCCGCTTCCTCGGGCGACAGCAGCCAGATCCGGTACGGGTTGCCTTGCGCGTCGAGCAGGAAGCGGATCGGCGCGCCGGGCGGCACGGCGGAAGGCACGATGCCGCGATTCGAGGGGTCGCGGATCTGCGCTCCCGGCGCGAGCAGCACGCGCTGGCCGTTGATCTCGACCAGCATCCCCTGCACGTGGCGGATCTCGCCGCGCTGGGCGTTGGTCGGGATGGTGCGCAGCTGTGCCAGCGCGCTCGGCGTAAATCCGGCGAGCAGGCAGAGCGCGAGCGCCCGGGTGAGCTTGGCAAGGGTCATCGACATGGCCTCCGAGGCCCTATTCTAGAGGACGGGCGCCGCAGCCTGGCGGAAAGGGGTGGTGGCGAATCCGTGATTCGAACACGGGACACGCGGATTATGATTCCGCTGCTCTAACCAGCTGAGCTAATTCGCCTCCGGAAAGGGCGCGAATTGTCGCGCCCGGCCGGGCTCCGGTCAAGCTCGCCCGGCGCCACGCCGGAAAATCCAGTTCCGGATATTTCGGCAAACCAACAGGTTATTTTCTACAATGCGTGCGTGAACGTCGACCTCATCGTGGTCGGTGCCGGCCTGGTCGGTGCGAGCTTCGCGCGCGCGACGCGCGGGTTGTCGACCGCGCTGATCGCCCCGGCGCAGCGCGCAGCCGCGCACGCCGCGGCCGGAAGCTTCGATGCGCGGGTCTACGCGCTCAGCCCCGGCAATGCCGAGTTCCTGCGCGATCTCAAGGCCTGGCAGGGCATCGCGCCGGAGCGGCTGACGCCGGTACATGCGATGCGGATATTCGGCGATGACGGCCGCTCGCTGCTCGAATTCGACGCCTACCGTGCCGGGGTCGAGGCGCTGGCCTGGATCGTCGAGGACGGCGTGTTGCACGACGCACTGTGGCGCGCACTGGAGGCGCGCGACGGGCTCGAGGTCCTTGCGCCCGCGCAGTGCGAGCGGCTGGAGATCTCGGCCGAGCACGCGACTGTGCACTTGCGCGACGGCCGCAGCTTGCAGGGCAAGCTGGTTGTGGGGGCAGACGGCGCGCATTCCTTCGTGCGCAAAGGCGCCGGACTTGGAGCCGCCGAGCACGCCTACGGCCATACTGCAGTGGTCGCCAACTTCGCCTGCGAGCGGCCGCACGGCAACATAGCGCAGCAATGGTTCCAGGGTGGACCCGTGCTTGCGCTGTTGCCGCTTCCGGGCAACCACATATCGATGGTGTGGTCGGTGGCCGACGCGGAGGCGGCGCGCCTGCTCGCGCTGGGCGCCGATGCGCTTTGCCGCGCAGTGGAGCAGGCTTCGCGCGGCGCGCTAGGGGCGCTCACGCTGGTCACGCCGGCGCGCGGGTTTGCCCTGCGGCGTCTTGCGACGGGCCGCATGGTCGCCCCGCGCGTCGCGCTGATCGGCGATGCGGCGCACGTGGTGCATCCGCTCGCGGGGCAGGGCGCGAACCTCGGCTTCCAGGACGCCCGCGTGCTGGCGCAGGTGCTCGCGGCGCGCGAGCCGGTGCGGGACCCCGGTGACCTGAAGTTGCTGCGGCGCTACGCCCGCGCCCGCGCCGAGGCGGTCCTGACCATGGACACGACGGTGCATGGCCTGTACCGCCTGTTCGCGGCCCAGGGCAGGGCCGTTTCGCTGCTGCGCAACGCCGGATTGAACTTGACCGACCGGGTTCCGGTCTTAAAGAACATTCTTATGCGCCAGGCGATGGGCTGAGGCGCGCCGGAGACCGTGTGATGCTCGTCCGAAGCTTGGCGCTCGCCGCCCTCTGCCTTGCTGTGCTGCCCGCGCGCGCCGACGAGGCGCAGATCCGCAAGGTGATCGAGGCCACGCTCGGCGGGGCGCGCATCGAGAGCGTGCAGCCGGTGCCCGTGCTCGGACTGTACGAGGTGGTGATTCGCGGCCAGGATGGGCCGCGGATCGTCTACACCGACGCCCAGGCGACGAGCATCATCCTAGGCAGCATCTACGACGTCCGGCACGACCGCAACCTGACCGAAGCGCGGATGAACAAGCTGCTCGCGATCAAGTTCAAAGAGTTGCCGCTGCAGGATGCGGTCAAGATCAGTCGCGGCAGCGGGCGCCGCGTACTGGCGATGTTCTCCGATCCGTACTGTCCCGCGTGCCAGCAGTTCGAGAAGGAGTTGGTGCGGGTCGACGACATCACGATCTACGTCTTCATGTATCCGGTGATACACCCGGAGCTGGCCGAGCAGTCGAGGGCGATCTGGTGCTCGTCGGACCGTTCCAAGGCGTGGCTCGACCTGGCGCTGCGCGGCAAGCGTCCGACCGCAAGCGCAGCCTGCGCCAACCCGCTCGAGAAGAACCTCGTTCTCGGCCATCGGCTCGGGGTGAATTCGACCCCGACGCTGTTTCTCGCCAACGGCGAGCGACTGCGTGGCGGCCTCTCGTCGGCGCACCTTGCGGCGACGCTGGACGACGTCTATCGCGAAATGAAGGCGAGCGCGAAGTAGCCTCGGCGCGATAGTGCCCTAGGGGCGCGGCAGCGGTTCGCCGCGCGGCCACAGCAGCCACATCCTGCCCTGCTGGCGCATCCGCCCGGCAAACCCCCCGGCTTCGTCGCCACTGCCCCAGAAGAAGTCCGCACGCACCGCACCGCGAATCGCACCCCCGGTGTCCTGCGCGATGACCAGCTGCTGGAGTGGAATGTTCGACAACGGGAGCGTGCTCGCTAGATAGACGGGGGCGCCGAGCGGGTAGAAGCGCCGATCCACCGCAATGCTGTACGTGGCGCTCAGTGGCGCTCCAAGCGCGCCAGTCGGCCCGCCGCTGGTCGGCAAATCGCGAAAAAACACGTAGCTCGGATTCTGCTCGAGCGCCCGCTGCAGCGACTCGGGGTGGGCCTGAGCCCACGCTTTGATGCCCTGCATCGATGCCTGCTCGAGCGGCAGCTCGCCTTGAGCGACCAGGTAGCGGCCGAGCGACCTGTAGGGGTGGCCATTCTGGTCCGCGTAGCCGACGCGGATGCGATCGTCGTCGCCGAAGCGGATCTGGCCGCTGCCCTGAATCTGGAGGAAGAACAGCTCGACCGGATCGGCGACCCACGCGATCACGGGCGCCGTGAAGCCGTCGCCATGGGCGTCGATCTCGGAGCGGGAGTAGTACGGCACCAGCCTGCGCCCTTCGAGCCGCCCGCGCAGGCGCATGCCCTTGAGCTCCGGGTACAGGCTGGCGAGGTCCACATCGACAAGATCGTCGGGAATGCCGTAGACGGGATACCGGAAGCGATCGGTGCGCTCTCGGCTGCCGTCGAGCACCGGCTCGTAATAGCCGGTCACCAGTCCCGTGTTCGAGCCTTCCGGATCGATTACGGCGTAGGGAACGAACGTCGTCACGAAGAAGTTGCGCACGGCGGCCTCGTCGTCCGCCGGCACCGCCTGCGCCTCGGCGCAGGCACGCGCCAGCGCGGCGACCGCCTGCAGTCGCGGACAACCAGCAAGAAAGGCGCGCAAGCTCGGTTCGAGCGCTGTGGCATTCCATCCAGGCAACTCGGCGTACGTCGTTTTCTCGTAGCGCGCCGCGCCCAGTCGCGGCGCCAGCGGTGCGCACCCTGCGACAAGTACAATCGCGGCCAAGACGATCGGGAAAGCGCGCGCGATGTGGTTCATTGTTGCAGAAATAGTGTTTGCCCTGGTGCTCGTGATCCTGATCTATTGGCTGACGCTCCCGCGCAAGCGAAGCGACGATAGCGAGCGGCCGCCCGGTCCCTCAGGCTGACCGTCAGTGCAGTACGCGCGGCACCGACAGCGTGAACTCCGGGATGGGGACCTCGAATCGGGTCCCGTCCTCCGCCACCATCTGATAGCTGCCGCGCATGGTGCCGACCTGGGTCGCGATCGAGGTGCCGCTGGTGTACTCGAATTGCTCGCCCGGCCGCAGCACCGGCTGTGCGCCGACCACGCCCAGGCCCCGGACTTCCTGCACCAGACCCTGGGAATCGGTGATGATCCAGTGCCGGCTGATCAGCTGGCCGGTGACGCTACCAACGTTGCGGATCGTGATCGTGTAAGCGAACGCGTAGCGGTTCGACGTTTCGTCGGATTGCTCCGGCAGGTATTGGGTCGCGGTGCTGACCGCGATTTCGTAGCGCTTCTCCTGGGCCATGCGCGCATTGTAAACTGGCTGCGTCATGGCGTTCCGCATTGCACCCAGCATCCTTTCGGCCGACTTCGCGCGGCTGGGCGAAGAGGTGAGGGCCGTCGCCCAGGCCGGCGCCGACGTCATTCATTTCGACGTCATGGACAACCACTACGTTCCGAACCTGACCATAGGCCCGCAGGTGTGCGAGGCGTTGCGCCCGCATGTTTCGCTGCCGATCGACGTCCATCTCATGGTCAAGCCGGTCGACCGCATCGTGCCGGACTTCGCCAAGGCGGGCGCGAGCCTGATCAGCTTCCATCCCGAGGCAAGCGAGCACGTCGACCGCACCATCGGCCTGATTCACGAGCACGGCTGCAAGGCCGGGCTGGTGTTCAACCCGGCCACGCCGCTCGACTGGCTCGACCATACGCTCGACAAGCTGGATCTGGTGCTGATCATGTCGGTCAACCCGGGGTTCGGCGGTCAGCGCTTCATCGCTTCGATGCTGCCCAAGATCGCCGAGGCGCGGCGGCGCATCGACGCCGCGACGCAGTCCGGTGCGCGCGAGATCTGGCTGGAAGTCGACGGCGGCATCAAGAGCGACAACATCGCCGAGGTCGCGGCCGCGGGTGCCGATACCTTCGTCTCGGGCTCGGGGATCTTCGGCTCGAAGGACTACGCGGCGACCATCCGCGACATGCGAACGCGCCTGGGCGCGGTGCGCCGCGCGGCGTGATTCGCGCCGCGCTGATCGATCTCGACGGCACGCTGCTCGATACTGCGCCGGACCTCGCCGCGGCGGCGAACGCGACGCTCGCCGAGCTGGGCATGCGCCGGCTCGACGCGGGCGAGGTGCGCGAATTCATCGGCAAGGGAATCGCCGCCCTGGTGCGCCGCTGCCTTGAATCGGCCGCCGGCCGAGCGCCTGACGGGCGGCTCTACGAATCTGCGCTGGAGCGTTTCGCGCGGCATTACGAGCGCCTGAACGGCTGCGCCTCGAGCCTCTACCCGGGGGTCGAGGAAGGGCTGGCGGCCATGAAGGCGCGAGGCTTGCGGCTGGCCTGCGTCACGAACAAGGCGTCGCGCTTCACCGATCCCCTGCTCGCATCGAGCCGCCTGGCGGGCTACTTCGACCAGGTGGTCACGAGCGACCGGGCGGGGCAGCGCAAACCGGACCCGGGCCCGTTTCTGTTTGCCTGCCGCGCGCTCGGCGTCGCGCCGCCCGAGGCGGCGGTGATCGGCGACTCCGCCAACGACGCGGTGGGCGGGCGGCGGGCGGGCTGCCGCGTCCTGCTGGTGCCGTATGGCTACCGGGAGGGGCAGGATGTACGCGCAATCGAATGTGATGGTATAGTCGCTTCGCTAATTGACGCCGCGAATCTTCTCTCGCCACAGTCGTGAGCCACCACCGAACCGGAATTTGCAGCACCCGCTGGCGTAGCTGGCGCTCCTGGCGCCGCTAGACCTTAGCGCGCCCCTGCGCGGCACGGGCGGCGCGCAATGCCCCAGCCGCAGTTTCCCGGTTGTTTCGGTTTCAGGTGGAGAAGTCGCATGACTGAGCTCGATTTCGACAAGCTCGCAACGCAAGGTTACACGCGCATTCCGGTGGTGGCCGAGGTGCGCGCAGATCTCTACACGCCGCTCGCGGTGTACGCCAAACTCGCCAACGGCCCGTATACCTACCTGCTCGAGTCCGTGGTGGGCGGGGAGCGCTTCGGGCGCTTCTCGTTCATCGGCCTGGCGTGCGCCGAACGGATCGAGGCGCGCGGCTCGACGGTGCGCCGTCTGCTGCGCGACGCGCGCGGGGCCGACGTCTGCCTCGAGCGTGCCGACAACGCCGACCCGTTCGAGTACGTGCGCGCCTACCTCAAGCGCCATCGCGTCGCGCCGGTGCCGGCGGCATTGCGCTTCGGCGGCGGGCTGGTGGGCTACTTCGGCTACGAAATGGTGCGCCACATCGAGCCGCGCGCTCTTTCCGGCGACAAACCCGACCCGCTCGGCACGCCGGACATGCTGCTGCTCGTTTCGGACGAGCTCGCGGTGGTCGACAACGTGATGGGCAAGCTCTATCTCGTGGTCTACGCCGACCCGCAGCAGCCCGACGCCTACCGCGCGGCGAGCGAGCGGCTCGAACGCCTGCGGGCCCGCCTCACGACGCCGCTGCCGGACAGCATGGTGCTCGCGCTGGCGGTCGACGCGCCGGCGGGCGAGCCGGCGCCGCTTAGCCGGACGTTCAGCGAGGAGGGCTTTGTCGAGGCGGTGCGCCATTGCAAGGAGTACATCTTCGCCGGCGACTGCATGCAGGTGCAGGTGTCGCAGCGCACGACGCGGCCGTTCGAGGCGCCGCCGCTCACGCTTTACCGCGCGCTGCGGGGCCTCAATCCGTCGCCCTACATGTTCTACTTCGATTTCGGCGACCACCACGTGGTGGGCGCATCGCCGGAGATTCTGGTAAGGCTTGCGGGCGACGCGATCACCGTGCGCCCGATCGCGGGCACGCGACCGCGCGGGCGTACCGAGGAAGAGGATGCGCGCGCGGCCGAGGATCTGCTTTCGGATCCCAAGGAGCGTGCCGAGCACGTGATGCTGATCGATCTAGGGCGCAACGACGCCGGACGGGTCGCCGCGACCGGAAGCGTGCGCGTGACCGAGAAGATGGTGATAGAGCGCTATTCGCACGTGATGCATATCGTGTCGAACGTCGAGGCCAAGATCGCGCCCGGATTGGACGCGATCGACGTGTTCAAGGCGAGCTTCCCGGCCGGCACGGTGAGCGGCGCACCGAAAGTGCGCGCAATGGAGATCATCGACGAGCTGGAGCCGGTCAAGCGCGGCGTTTACAGCGGCGCCGTCGGTTATTTCGGATTCAACGGCGACATGGACGTGGCAATCGCGATCCGCACTGCGGTGGTGAAGGACGGCCAGCTGCACGTACAGGCCGCGGCGGGGATCGTGGCAGACTCCAACCCGCAGTCGGAGTGGCAGGAAACGCAGCACAAGGCGCGTGCGATCCTGCGCGCCGCCGAGGTCGCGGCAGCGGAGCATGCTTCGGGCGCGGGCGCGCTGCAAAGCGCGACGCCGCGGGCGGCGTCCCGCTAGGGGAGGGCGCGATGCTCGTGATGATCGACAATTACGATTCGTTCACCTACAACCTGGTGCAGTACTTCGGCGAGCTGGGCGAGAAGGTGCGGGTACTGCGCAACGACGAGGTCTCCGTCGAGCAAGTCGAGGCCATGGCGCCGGCGCGGGTGGTGCTCTCGCCGGGGCCGTGCACGCCGAATGAGGCGGGGATTTCGCTCGGATTGATCGAACGGCTCGCTGGGCGGGTGCCGATCCTGGGCGTGTGCCTTGGCCACCAGGCGATCGGACAGGCCTTCGGCGGCCGCGTGGTGCGGGCGAATCAGGTGATGCATGGCAAGGTCTCGCATATCCATCACGACCAAAAGGGCCTGTTCACCGGTCTGGCGCAGGACTTCATTGCTACGCGCTATCACTCGCTGGTGGTCGAGCGCGAATCGGTGCCGGCCTGTCTCGAGGTCACGGCCCGCTCCGAAGACGGCGAGATCATGGGCCTGCGCCACAGGGAGCTCGCGGTCGAAGGGGTGCAGTTCCATCCCGAGGCCCTGCTCACCGAGCACGGCCACCAGATGCTGAAGAATTTCCTGCGGGGGAGGGTCCAATGAAGCAGATCACGATCGCCGAGGCGATCCAGCGCACCGTGGAACACAGGGAGTTATTCCACGACGAGATGCTCCACGTCATGCGGCAGATCATGCGCGGCGAGCTGACGCCGGCGCAGATTGCCGGTTTTCTGATCGGTTTGCGGGTGAAGAAGGAGACGATCGGGGAGATCGCAGCCGCGGCGCAGGTGATGCGCGAGTTCGCCACCCGCGTCGAGGTGGCCGACGGCAACCACCTGGTCGACATCGTCGGCACCGGTGGGGATGCGGCGCACACCTTCAACGTATCGACCGCGTCCGCGTTCGTGGCGGCCGCCGCGGGAGTTCGGATTGCCAAACACGGCAACCGCGCGGTGTCGTCGTCGTCGGGCAGCGCGGACGTGCTCGAGGCGCTGGGCGCGAACATCATGCTCAGTCCGCAGCAGGTGGCGGCGAGCATCGAAAACGTCGGCGTGGGTTTCATGTTCGCGCCGTCGCACCACCTGGCGATGAAGCACGCGGGGCCGGTGCGCAAGGAGCTCGGCGTGCGCACCATCTTCAACATCCTGGGCCCGCTGACCAACCCGGCCGGCGCGCCGAACCAGGTGCTGGGCGTGTTCCATCCCGACCTGGTGGGAATCCAGGTGCGCGTGCTGCAGCGCCTGGGCAGCAGGCACGTCATGACGGTCTACGGATTGGACGGCCTGGACGAGATCTCGATCTCGGGCGAAACCATGGTCGGCGAGCTGGCCAAGGGGGAAATCCAGGAATACACGATCCATCCCTCGCAGTTCGGGCTTGAGCTCTATGACCGGCGCGCGATCCAGGTCAACACCGTGGACGAGTCGCGACAGATGGTGCTTGCCGTGCTCGAGAACCAGCCGGGGCCCGCGCTGAATATCGTCCTGCTCAACGCGGGTGCCGCGATCTACGTCGCCGGCGCCGCGAAGACCCTCGGCGCCGGCATCGAGCGTGCGCGCAAAGCGCTTGCAAGCGGCGAGGCGAAGAAGAAACTCGACGAGTTCGTGGCCTACACGCAGCGCCTGAAGAAGACCTGAGGATGGCCGACGTCCTGCAGCGCATCCTCGCTGCCAAGCGGGACGAGATCGCGGCGGCCGAGCATGCGATTTCGGCGCGCGAGATCGAGTCGCGCGCCCGCGCCGCCGCGCCCGCGCGCGACTTCGTCGGCGCGATGCGCGCCAAGCGCACCGCCGGCCGACCCGCGGTGATCGCGGAAATCAAGCGCGCGAGCCCCTCGAAGGG
>DAHVFK010000079.1 GCA_027317055.1 Betaproteobacteria bacterium
AACGGTTCCGGTGCAGCTGCGGGCCTTCTCCAAGCGCGTCGAGGACGTGGTGAACGAGCTCAAGGCGGCCGCGGGCAAGAACCTAGTGGTGGAGATCTATCACCCGCAGCCCGACTCGGAGGAGGAAGACGCGGCGCAGCTCGACGGCATCGAGGCGCAGCAGCTGCCGAGCGGCGATTCGTTCTACCTCGGCGCGACGGTAAGCCGGCTCGATCGCAAGCAGACGCTGCCGGTCATCTCGCCGCAGAGAGAGCCGCTGCTCGAATACGACCTGGTGCGCGCGATCGCGGGGGTCAACTCGCCGCACCAGCCGGTGGTCGGCGTGATGAGCGCGCTGCCGGTTCTAGGCGAAGCCTACAACCCGATGACGCGCCGCCCCTCGGACCCCTGGGTGCTGGCGAACGAGCTCAAGCGCGAGTTCGACCTCAAGCAGGTGAATATGTCGGCGACCGAGATCCCCGAGGACCTCAAGGTCCTGCTGCTGATCCACCCGCGCGATATCACGCCGCAAACGGAGTACGCGCTCGACCAGTTCGTGCTGCGCGGCGGCAAGCTGATCGCGTTCGTCGACCCGTTCGCCTACTTCGACCAGCAGCCGAGCATGCCCGGCATGCCGCAGCAGGGCACGAGCTCGTCGCTGCCAGCGCTGTTCAAGGCCTGGGGCGTGGAGATGAATACCGACAAGGTGCTCTCGGACGTGGTCTATGCCTCGGGTAGCGGGCAGCGCTACACCCCGACCGTGCTGTCGCTCAACAGCAGCGCGTTCAACCGCCACGACGTGGTCACCAGCCAGCTCGAAACGCTGCTGTACGTCTTTGGCGGCGCGTTCAAGGTCAAGCCGATCGAGGGCCTCAAGGTCACCGACCTGGTCTCCAGCTCGCCGAACTCGATGCTGGTCGACGATTCGGCCGCCACCGCATCGGGCGACGCCGCGACCAAGGACTTTCGCCCCAGCGGAAAGTCCTGGCCGCTCGCGCTGCGCCTTAGCGGCAAGTTCAAGACCGCGTTTCCGGACGGAGCGCCTGCGGCGCCGGACGTCAAGAACAAGAACAAAGACGCCTCCGCGGCGCAGCTCAAGGAGTCGGCACGCGTCAACTCGGTGATCCTGGTCGCCGACACCGACATGCTTGCCGACCCGGCTGCGGTCGACGTGCAGGACGTGTTCGGGCGCAAGGTGGTGGTGCCCTCCAACGGCAATCTCGCTTTCGCGCTCGGCATGGTCGAGCAGTTCGCCGCGGGCGACGACCTGATCTCGCTGCGCAGCCGCGCCGCCGCGTTCCGCCCGCTCACCGTGGTGCGCGAGCTCGAGGCCGACGCGCAGAAGCAGTACTTCGGCAAGATCCGCGAGCTGGAGCAGGAGATCAAGAGCACCACCGACAAGCTGCAGGAGCTGCAGAAGGCGCAGGGCGGCAGCGCCGCCTCGGCCCAGATCCTCACCGCCGAGCAGCAGGCGGAGCTGGACCGGTTCCGCAAGCGGGTCGCGCAAACCAAGCTCGAGCTCAAGGAAGTGCGCAAGAATCTGCGCCACGACGCCGAGAGCCTGGTGTTCTGGACCAAGGTCGCAAACATTGCGCTGATGCCGCTGCTGGTGGCACTGTTCGGAATCGGCGTCGCGCTGATGCGCCGGCGCAGGGCGGCGGCGCGATGAACGCGCGCTTCGCCGCGATCCTGGTGGTGATGCTGGCGGTGCTCGGCGGCGGCGCATTGCTGGTATACCAGCAGCGGCACGCGCGCGAGCCTTCGAACGTCGGCATGCTGGGCCAGCGGCTGCTCAAGGGGCTGGCGGCGCCCGACATCGCCGCGATCCGGATCGCCGAACCGAAGTCCATCATCACCCTGGAGCACAGGGGCAAAGACTGGGTGATCGACGAGCGCGGTGGCTTTCCGGCCGATTTCGACAAGGTGCGCGCCTTCGTGCTCGAGGCGCTCGAGCTGAAGGTCGGCCAGAGCGAGCCGATCGGCGCGCAGGATCGCGCCCGGCTGCACCTGCTCGAGCCGGACAAGGGCGATGGCGCGGGAACGTTGGTCGAATTCCGCGCCGCGGACGGCAAGCCGCTCGCGCGTCTTCTGATCGGCAAGAAGTACTTCAAGCAGGCGCCCGCCGATCCCGCGACCGCGGCCGCCGACGGGCGCTTCGTGCTGCGGCCGGCCGATCCGGGCACCGTCTTCGTCGTGTCCGATCCGCTCGCGCAGGCCAGCGCGCGCAGCGCGGCCTGGATCGACAAGAGCGGGATCAGCGCGCAAAAGGTGAAAACGCTCGAGGTGCGACTCGCCGCAGAAGCGCCCTGGAAAATCCAGCGCGCGAGCGCCAATGCCGCCTGGACGCTGGTCGGCGCGCACGCCGGGGAGAAAGTCGAGGTCACCAAGGCGAACGCGGCGTCCTACTCCCTCTCGCTGCTCGAGCTGGCCGACGTAGCGCCGCCGGGCACGAGCGCGCAAAGCGCCGGCTTCGATAAGCCCACGGCGACCATCGACGCCACGATCTTCGACGGCCTGAGCTACGAGTTCACGGTCGGCAGGCTCGACGGTGCGAACTATTACCTGAGGTTTACCCGTCAGGGCGATTCGGACAACAAGAAGGACGCAGCGCGGCTCGCGCGCGAGAGGGCGCTCGAGCCCTACACGCTGCTGGTCGCCAAGACCGAGCTCGACGACACCCTGAAGAAACGCTCCGAGCTGCTGGAAAAAAAGAACTAGCCGTGCGCCTGGCGGCGACCCGGCTATCATAGAGGGGCACCGACCAGGGAGCACCGCTCATGGCACTACAGGAAACAAGGACCAAGGTCGTCATCCTGACCGGCACCTACCGCATCAAGGGCTACATCGACCTCGTCCCCGGCGCGCGCGTGACCGACTACATGGTCGAGGCGAAGAGCTTCATCGCCGTGACCGACGCCGAAGTGTGGGAGCTGGAGGGCCGGCAGGTCTTCACCGCGCCGTTCATCAACGTCAGCCGCGAGCACATCGAGGTCGTCGCACCCGGGGGCTGAGCGTGTCCGACATCGCGGCCGCAAAACCGTCCTGCCAGGTCTGCGGCCGGACCACCTCGTTGCGACGCGCGATCGTGGTCAGGCCCGCGGTGGCGAGCCTGGTCCAGCAGGAAGTTCAGCACTGGGACGAAGCCGGCTGGATCTGCCTGCAGGACCTGCAGCGCTTCCAACACAAGTACGTCCAGCGGCTGCTCGAGGACGAGAAGGGCGAGATCACCCGGCTCGAGCAAGAGGTGCTCGAAAGCCTGCGCGACCAGGAAATCCTGTCGCACAATCCCGAAACCGAGTTCGACGCCGACCTGACGCTCGGCCAGCGCGCAGCCGACCGAATCGCGAAGTTCGGCGGCAGCTGGGTCTTCATCGCGATCTTCGGGTTGGTGATGTTCTTCTGGATGCTCCTCAATTCATATGTCCTCGCGGCGCGGCCGTTCGATCCCTACCCGTATATCCTGCTCAACCTGGTGCTGTCGTGCCTTGCCGCGATCCAGGCGCCGGTCATCATGATGAGTCAGAAGCGCCAGGAGGCGCGCGACCGCAAGCGTTCGCTGCGCGACTACCAGGTCAACCTCAAGGCGGAGCTCGAGATCCGCCACCTGCACCAGAAAATCGATCATCTGCTCTCTCACCAGTGGGAACGGCTGGTGGAGATCCAGGAAGTGCAGATGGAACTCATCAACCAGATCAGCCGGCGCAAACCCTAGGACGCGGCGGGCGCGGACTTTCCCATCGGCCCCGGATGCTGCTATAAGGATTGATGGACGGCGGCAAAACAACGTGGCCAAGCTCGCGACCGATAGCATCCGCACCATCGCCCTGGTAGGGCAGGCGGGCAGCGGCAAGACTTCGCTCGCCGAAGCGCTGCTGGCGCAAGCCGGCGCCATCGGCGCGCCGGGCAGCGTCGATCGCGGCAGTACGGTGTGCGACTACACCCCGCTCGAGAAGTCTCTGCTGCATTCGCTCAAGCTGGCGGTGGCGTCGTTCGAGACCCAGGGCACCCGCGTGCACCTGCTCGACACCCCCGGCTACCCAGATTTCCTGGGCCATTCACTGCCGGCGCTGGCGGCGGTGGAAACCGCCGCGGTCGTCGTCAACGCCCAGAACGGCATCGAGATGATGACCGGCCGCTTCATGCAATGGGCCGCCAGGCGGGGCCTCGACCGGTTGATCGTGGTCAACAAGATCGACGCCGGTGCCGACCTGGCGGGGCTGCTCGAGAGCATCCGGCAGGCCTTCGGCAAGGAGTGCCTGCCGCTCAACCTGCCCGCCGCCGGCGCGACGCGCGTCTCGGACTGCTTCTTCGCGCCCGCGGGCGAATCGGACTTCTCCTCGGTCGAGGAAGCGCACAATCAGCTGGTCGACCAGGTGGTCGAAGTCGACGAGGCGCTGATGGAGCTGTACCTCGAGCAGGGCAGCGTCGAGCCCGAGCAGCTGCACGAACCGCTCGAGCGCGCGCTGCGCGAAGGCCACCTCATTCCCGTGGTCTTTACCTCGGCCGCGACCGGCGCCGGCATCGCCGAGCTGCTCGAGGTCATCGTGCGCCTGCTGCCCAATCCCGCCGAGGGCAATCCGCCGGTCTACGTCCAGACGCCGGTCGACGGCGGCGCCGCGCGCGAGATGCGCGCCGAGCCGAACCCTTCCAAGCACGCGCTTGCGCACGTGTTCAAAGTCGAAATCGACCCCTACCTCGGGCGCCTGGCCGTGTTCCGGGTGCACCAGGGCAGCATCACGCCTGCGACCCAGCTCTTCATCGGCGAGGGGCGCAAGCCGATCAAGCCCGGCCACCTGTTCATGCTGCGCGGCAAGCAGCAGACCGAGCTGGTCGAAGCGCTGCCGGGGGACATCTGCGCCATCGCCAAGGTGGACGAGATCCGCTTCGACCACATCCTGCACGATTCGCCCGAAGACGCGCACATCCATGCGCGTCCGCTCGAGCTGCCGGCGTCGATCTTCGGCCTGGCGGTGCAGTCGAAAAAGCGCGGCGACGAGCAGAAGGTCTCCGACGTGCTGCACCGTCTGGTAGACGAAGACCCCTGCTTGCGCATCGAGCACAACGCCCAGGCGAACGAAACGGTGATCCGCGGCCTGGGCGAGATGCACCTCAAAACCATGCTCGACAAGATGGCGAGCCAGTACAAGCTCGAGCTGGATACGCGTCCGCCTGCGGTGCCGTTTCGAGAAACCATAGGGGCGAAGGCCGAGGGCCACAGCCGGCACAAGAAGCAGACCGGCGGCGCGGGGCAGTTCGGCGAGGTTTTCCTGCGCGTCGAGCCTCTGCCGCGCGGTGCGGGCTTCGAATTCGTCGACCAGGTCAAGGGCGGCGTGATCCCGTCGGTTTACATCCCGGCGGTCGAAAAGGGCGTGCGAGCCGTGTTGGATTCGGGTTACCTTGCGGGTTTCCCGCTGCAGGATCTGCGCATCACCGTGCACGACGGCAAGAGCCACCCGGTCGACTCGAAGGAGGTGGCTTTCGTCGCCGCCGGCAGAAAGGCGTTCCTGGACGCGCTGTCCAAGGCCAGGCCGATGGTGCTCGAGCCGATCGTGAACGTCGAGGTCGCGCTGCCCGAAGCCAACATGGGAGACATCGCGGGTGACCTGTCCGCCCGCCGCGGCCACATCAAGGGATCGGAGGCGCCGCGGCCCGGGACCCTGCGCGTCTCGGCCCAGGCGCCGCTATCCGAGCTGGAAACCTTCCCCTCGCGCCTCAAGGCGCTTACCGCGGGCCACGGCTCCTACACGCTCGAGTTCAGCCACTACGAGCCCGCGCCGGCCCCGCTCCAGCAGAAGCTCGTGGCGCAGCACAAGCCGGCGGCCGAGGAAGCTTGAGCGAAGTACACGCCCCGGTCTGGTACGAGCGCGCAGGCACCGGCTCGCCGCCGCTGGTTTTCGTGCACGGCTTCGCCTGCAGCCATGCCGACTGGCGGCCGCAGCTCGATCACTTCGCCGCCACGCAGACTGTGATCGCCTGCGACCTGCGCGGGCACGGCGCCACCCCTGGGGACCCGGCCGACTGCTCGATCGAGACCTACGGCGCCGACGTCGCCGCCCTGCTCAACGCGCTCGATCTGCGCGGCGCGATGCTCATCGGGCACAGCCTGGGCTGCCGCGTCGTGTTGCAGGCGGCGCTCGAGATCCCCGAGCGGGTGGCGGGCGTCGTGCTCATCGACGGCAGCCGCATCGGCATGGGCGACCCGGAAACCGCCGGGCGCGTGATGCGCGAGCAGATCCGAGCCACGGGCTACGGCGCGTTCGCGCGCCGGCTGTTCGAGGAGATGTTCCTGCCTTCGAGCGGCGTGATGCTCAAGACCTCGATCGTCGAGCGTGCGCTGGAGCTGCCCGCGCCGATCGGCACCGCACTGTTCCCGCGCATGGTCGCGTGGGACGCGGCCAATATGGAGCGTGCCCTGTCGACGCTAAGTGCGCCGCTGCTGGTGGTGCAAAGCACCAACGTGAACGCGCAACGGGTACGGGTGGCGCTCTCCGCGGACGAGACGACGCCATGGCTCGATCTGGTCACGCGCCTTGCGCCGAGCGCCCGGATCGAAATCCTTACGGGCGTCGGACACTTTCCTCAGCTTGAGGTGCCGGAGGAGGTCAATCGACTGGTCGGCGACTTCGCCGCGGTCTGCGCGGCGACCTTCATGCTGGGCAGCGCCTCCCAGTCCGGCAGCGCGCCGCTCGCGTAGCCCGGGCAATCGAGCGAACCGATCGCAAGCATTCCATCGCGGATTGCCGGCCGCAACGCGCCGTGGCTCCTCTGGTAGAGGTCGGGGTGCGCGGCGAGGAATGCAGCTTGTTCCGATTCGGGCGCGGCCGCCATGCCGTTGACGTAGTGATGGCCGTTGCGCTCCACGTGCCGGATGCCGAGCAGCGACACGAGCGCGAGGTCCTGCTGCAGCGCGAGGCCGGCCTGGACAGTCAGGTCCTCGGCGCTCATGAAGTAGCGCTGCGCACGCTCTTCGCGGTTCCACAGCGCGCAGCGCGCAGCATTGATGAGCGACTTGTACAGGCCCTTGCAGGTCTTCGACGACACCCCCGTGTATCCGAGCGTGCGCGCCCGCGGAAAGGCCTCGAGCGAGTTGTCGGACTCGTCGATGATCACCGGTATCTCGCGTGCCAGCAGCGAGATGTCGCGCGCGAGCGCGTTGCCGCGGCGGATCGGCTGCTCGACAAAAAGCACGCTGCGCGCGAGCCGTGCGAGGTGCGGCTCTTCCAGGACTCGCCGCCACAGTTCGAGCGCGCCGTCGACGTCGGCGTACTGCTCGTTGCCGTCCAGCGTCACGTGGTACGGCGCGTCGATCCGGTCCAGCACGGCGGCGATCGCCGCCAACCGCTCCACCGCAGCGCGGGGATCGCCGTCGACCTTCAGCTTGAAATAGCGCTGGCCGTAACTCGCTACGACCTCCTGCAGCGTCTCCGGCAGGCCGTCGTTCACGCGCTGCCCCAGGTCGGCCGCGGTAATCGGGTCGCTCAGGCCGACCGTGTGGCGAGCGGCGATCGTCGCCTGCGGCGCAAGTCCCGACAGGAACGCCGTCATATCCAGGCCGGGCGCTTCGATCCCCGGCAGGTTCGACCTCATCGCGCGGTAGAAAGGCACGCCGAGCGCGCGGCACAGCGCGTCGAGCAGCGCGCGGTCGATAAGCGCCGGACCGTAGCACGCCGTCAGGCCGTTCAAACCGAGCTCCGCGCCGCGTGCGATTTGCGGTGCGTAGTTTTCGCGCCAGTGTCCGCCGGCCGTGTTCTCGTCACCGGCGAGGTAGGTCTGCCTTGCCAGCATCAGCGAGGTGCGCAGCTGCCTGACGTTGTCTTCGTCCGACAATGAGGGGTTCTTGTCGAACCACTTCGGCGCCATCATCTCCGCCGCCGCCCCCACGCTGCGCCTGCCGTCCGCGAGCCGGATGCGCGCGCGCAGGTAGGCCTGCGGCGCGGCCGTCAGCGTCACCACCCCGAACCGGAACGGCATGCGCAGGACGATCTGGCGCTCGAACAGGTCGATCGCCTCGAGCGCGAAGCGCGGCGCGCTCATGGCTGCCCGAGCGCCTCCAGGATGCCGCGAATGTAGCCCACCGCGCGCGCCGCCGCGCCGGGGCCGTCCGGCACGTAGTCGAAGGGCTCCACCGCTACGTCGCCGGGGTAGCCGTTGCGCAGCAGCGCGGCGAATAGCGGCGCAAAACGCTGCTCGCCCTGTCCCGGCCCGCGCCGGTTGCGGTCGTTCACCTGTACATGCGCGATCATCCCCGACGGAACCCAGCGCTCGACCAGCGCGTTCAAGGGCTGGCTCTCGCTGCGCCCGGCAGCGCTGCAATCGAGCATCGAGCGCAGCGCCGGGTTGCCGATCTCCTGCACCAGCGCCGCGGCCTCTTCCAGGGTGTTGATGAGCGGCGTCGCATCCGCCGCCAGGGGCTCGATGCAGTACACGACCCCAGCCGCCGCGGCGCGCTCGGCCGCGGCCCCGAACAGGTCCTTCGCCCGCGCAAGCGCCACCTCGCGCGTGTCACCCGCCTCGATGCGGCGCTGCTGCGGCGAGCCGTGCACGAGATAGCGGCCGCCCAGCTCGGCGCACAGATCGATCAGCGCGAGCATCGCGTCCAGAGTGCGCTTGCGCACCGCGGAGTCGCGCGCCGTAATGGACAGGCCCGCCGGCTTCACCAGCAGCCAGTGCAGCCCCGTCACCGCGATTCCTGCGTCCTCGGCCGCCGCGCGCGCCGCGGCGATCTGCGCCGAGCCCAGGCGCTGCGGCTCCTCGGACAGCGTATACGGCGCCACTTCGAGCCCGTCATAGCCGAGCTTGGCGGCGTATTCGCATTGCGCCGGAAACGGCATCGGCGCGATGACTTCGTTGCACAGGGCGATGCGCATCGCTTCGTTGCCCCCGTGCTGCTATACGCTCGACTGCTCGAGCCGCTCGTAAGCCTCGCCCCAGGATTTCTTCCAGTCGTTGCCGAGGAAGTCGATCTCGCGCCCGTCCTTTTCGTAGAAGCGATTCGGGATCTGGAACATCGCGATCATCAGGCCGCCCTCGGCACCGGCCCAGGCTTCGTGCCGGCTGCCGGCCGGGCGCCAGACGAACTGCCCCGCGCGGCAGACACCCTCGCCGCACTCGAGGCTGCCCTCGAGCACCCAGGTCTGCTCGATGAGAACGTGTTCGTGGTCCGGCAGCTTCGTCCCGGGCGCCATCTTCAGCAGCACCGTGAGCAGTCCGGTGGCGCGCTCGAGCAGCAGCGTCTTCGCTTCGACGCCCTCGTAGATCGTCTTCTGCCACGGCAGCGCGGCGACATCGACGAAGCGAGATGCCATCGGCGGCAGCTTGGCGTGCTGAGTCGCATTGGGGGTGATTGCACTCATGCTCCGTCCTCCTTACGCCTTGAGATGTTCGCCGACCCGCACAATCTTCATCGTATTCGTTCCGCCCGGCTTGCCGATCGGCTCGCCGATCGTAAGCACGATCAGGTCGCCCTGCTTCACCGCGCCCTGCTCGACCAGCGCTCGCTCGGCTTCCGCAAGCAGCTCCTCCCGGTCGTGGCCCGCGTACTGCACGATCAGCGGGTAGACGTCGCGGAACAGCGCGCAGCGGTAGCGCGTCCCGGTCTGCGAGGTCAAGGCGTAGATCGGCACGCCGCAGTTCAGGCGCGACATCCACAGTGCGGTAGAGCCCGACTCGGTGAGCGAGGCGATCGCCTTGACCTTGAGGTGGAAAGCGGTGAACAGCGCCGCCATGGCGATCGACTGGTCGACGCGCGAAAACACGCGGTTGAAGAACTCCTGGTCGAGCGTCACCGGCTGCGTCGCCTCGGCTTCGACGCAGATGCGATGCATCGCCTCGATCGTCTGCACCGGGTACTTGCCGCTCGCCGATTCGGCCGAGAGCATCACGGCATCCGTACCGTCCAGCACCGCGTTCGCCACGTCCGATACCTCGGCGCGCGTCGGCACCGGGCTGTCGATCATCGACTCCATCATCTGCGTGGCGGTGATGGTGAGCTTGTTGTGCTCGCGCGCGAGGCGAATCATCTTCTTCTGCAGTGCCGGGACCGACGCGTCGCCCACCTCCACCGCCAGGTCCCCGCGCGCCACCATGATGCCGTCGCAGGCGCGCATGATATCGATCAGCGCCGCCTCGGTGACGGCTTCCGCGCGCTCGATCTTGGCGATCAGCATCGCCTTGCCGCCGGCCGCGCGCAACAGCTCCCCGGCCAGCTTCATGTCGGCGCCGGACTTAGGGAACGACACCGCGAGATAGTCCGCCTGCAGCGTGGCCGCGGTGCGCACGTCTTCCCTGTCCTTGGGCGTCAGCGCCGGCGCGGTCAAGCCGCCGCCCTGGCGGTTGATGCCCTTGTTGTTCGTCAGCACCCCGCCGTCGCGCGCGATCGTCCACACCTCCTCGCCGCGCACCTCGGTCACCTCGAGAACGATCTTGCCGTCGTCGAGCAGCAGCACCGCCCCCGGTGCGACGTCGCGCGGCAGCTCCTTGTAATCCAGGCCGACGCGCTCGGCGTCGCCCAGCTCGCAGGCCGCGTCCAGAATGAAGCGTGCCCCGGGCGCAAGCGTGACCTTGCCGTCCTTGAACTTGCCGATCCGGATCTTCGGCCCCTGCAGGTCGCACATGATCGCGACCGTGCGCCCGAGCCTGCGCGCGATATCCTTCACCAGGTCGGCGCGCTTGAGGTGGTCTTCGGCGCTGCCGTGCGAAAAGTTAAGCCGCACCACGTCGACCCCGGCGCGGATCATCTTCTCCAGCACTG
>DAHVFK010000007.1 GCA_027317055.1 Betaproteobacteria bacterium
GGACCGAAGCTCGCCTGCCGCGGCGAGAACGAGATTGACGCGGCTGGGCGGGTGCTGATTCCAGGGTTGATTGAAAGCCACCTGCACCTGGAAAAGGCGTTCGTGAAGGATCGCAAGCCGAACCGCTCCGGCACCCTGATGGAGGCGATCGCGGTGACTGCGTCGCTCAAGCCGACGTTCACGCGCGAGGATATCGAGAAGCGTTCGCGCCAGGTGCTGCGACGCCTGGTCGCCTTCGGCAGCACGCACGTGCGGGCACATGCGGAATTCGATCCGGCGCAGGGCTTCACCGGATTCGACACGGTGCTCGACCTGAAGCGCGAGTTTGCGGACGTGATCGACATCCAAGTCGTCGCGTTCCCTCAGGAAGGAATCCTGAAAACGCCCGGCACGGACGCGATGATGGTCGAGGCGATGAAAAAGGGCGCGGACGTTGTGGGCGGCATTCCGTATAACGATTCCAGCGCGAACGAACACATCGACTGGGTATTCAAGCTCGCGCG
Source organism: Betaproteobacteria bacterium (assembly GCA_027317055.1). GTDB lineage: Bacteria > Pseudomonadota > Gammaproteobacteria > Burkholderiales > SG8-39 > DAHVFK01. The sequence goes on from DAHVFK010000007.1 coordinate 504, forward strand.
CGAATTCGACAAGGACCTCGATTTTCATCAGGATTTCCGCGACGACGCCGACGCGATGTCGATCGAGTATCTCGCGCGAAAAACGATTTTGTCGAAGTACGAGGGGCGCGTCAGCGTGGGTCATCTGACGGCGCTCGGCGCCGCGCCGGTGGAGCGCCGCAACGAGATCATTTCGCTGCTGAAGGACGCCGGAATCTCGGTGATGTGCCTGCCGGCGACCGACCTGCACCTGGGCGGCCGCAAGGACGAAAACAACGTTCGCCGCACGCTGACTCCGGTGCGGGCGCTGCGCGACGGCGGAGTGAACGTCTGTCTCGCCACCAATAACATCTGCAATGCATTCACGCCATACGGCACCGGCGACCTGCTGCAGATCGCGGCGCTTGCGCTGCCCGTTTGCCATCTTGGTGGAGCGGACGATCAGGCGTCCGTGCTCCCGATGCTGACGACCAATCCGGCCAAAGCGCTCCGCCTTGCGAACTACGGACTTGCGGTTGGCAAGGACGCGGATCTCGTGCTGCTCGACACGCAACGGGTCGCCGACGTGATCATCGATTTGCCCGATCGCCACACGGTGGTCAAGCGCGGCCGAGTCGTCGCCAGGACGACGCGCAGCGTGGACTACGCGTTCTAGCCGGCAAGTCGTCGGATATGTTGTCGAATGTAAATATCAGGGAGAGAAAATGAAAAAGCCGCCAGCTGAAGTCGTCGCATCTTTACTCGCCGTCACCACCCTTCTTACGCCGTATCACTTGCCTCCGTGGGCCATCTTCATCAGTTGGGCGGGCACGTTTGCAATGGGCGGTCCGAGCAAGGAGAACCTGAAGCGGATTTGGCCGGTGATGCCGATCGGATCGCTCGCCGCCTTTCTGATTGTGCTGGGCTTCAACGAGGCGGCGCGGCACTTCACGGGCAACGCCTTCCTGTTCGCGCAGATGGTGATCCTGTTCACGCTGAACGGGAGCATGATGCTGCTGGGACGAATCCGCAGCCTGAGCTTCATACCGGGGATGTTTTTCGGTTTTGCGACGTATTTCGCAACGATCTTTGGCGGCTTCAGCCCGGTGCCGAACAGTCCCTTTGTCTGCCTTTTGGCGGCGATCGGAATGAATGCGATCGGACCCCTCTACGCCTGGATTACCGTCAACTTCTCGGCGCCACACGCCGCCCACTGAGGGCCGATCGTCAGGGCGGGGTTTCGCCTGGGTACGCGCGCTTGCGCGCGTTTCGCCGCTGCAGGCGCAGGCACGGGTAATGCGGGTGTCGCACCACGGCGGGACGTCGGTATACGACACGCTGACGGGCTTCGTCGCGGCAGCCGAAGCTGCCGACGCAGCCTGCCTTACCGGCATGTCAAATTTCGGGGTGAGCGAGAATTCTGGAGGTGCCGGATGTTGCTGATGCGAATGCTCGCCTACACTAGTCATCTTGCGCCAAAGGCGGACAGCGTCGCGGGAGGGCGTTTGTCCGGTTAGCGTGCCCAAACCATTCGAAAGTTCTCCGAGGGCTCGATTTGCCGGATTTTCAGAAAAACCAGATCGATGCGGAGATGCTGCAAACGTTCGCCACTGTCGCGCAGCTGCGCAGTTTTTCGGCTGCGGCCGAACTGCTGCACAAGACCACTTCGGCGATCAGTTACCGGATTAAGACGCTCGAGGACAGTCTGGGCACGCCGCTGTTCCAGCGCACGACTAGGTCGGTCACGCTGACGCCATCCGGCGAGGTCTTACTCGAAAAGGCGAGCCTGATTTTTGAGTGGCTGCATACGCTGCCCGAGGAATTGAGGCAGGTCAGGGACGGGATCGAGCCGCATTTCACCCTGGTGGTGAACAATCTGCTCTATGACGCGGAGGCGATCGCCTTTCTCCTCGAGCACCTCGTCGAGCATTTCCCGCATTCCGCGTTCGAGGTGCGACGCGCGGTCTACATGGGCGTATGGGATGAATTGATACACAACGGCGGGCAGATGGCGGTGGGGGTCCCCGGTTTCCATACCATCGACGACGAGTTCGCGACCGAACCGCTTGGGGTCGTCAACTGGGTGTTTGTCGTTCCGCCTCACCATCCCTTGGCGTCCGCGCCGGCGCCTCTAGGCAACGAGCTGCTGCGGCGCTTTCCGGCCGTCAATGTCCGGGACACATCACATCGGCTGACGAAGCGCACCGCCTGGAAACTGCCGGGACAGCAGGAGATCCTCGTGCCCGATCTTGACGCCAAGGTCGCTTGTCACCGGCGGGGATTGGCCGTGGGGTTTCTGCCTGGCCCCGCGGCGCGTGAATTGATTCAATCGGAGCAGTTAGTGGAGTGCCGTGTCGAGGTCGGACGCCTGCCTTCTCCTCTGGCGCTGGCCTGGCGACGCAGAGGTGCCGGAAAAATCACGGCACACTTGCGCGAGCTGTGCGCTTCGCGCGACGCCCTAGTGCTGCCGTTGTTTGCCCCGATGGATCCGATCGACTAACCATGTAGCGGAAGTGATGGCCAACCACCAGTCGCCTGGAAGCGGACAGGCCGGATGTCTCGGGCTGCTGCGGCCTGTCGGTTACTTTCGCGCCACCCACCCTGATTCCCTAGATCGTGAAGTCCCGGACGATGCCCGCGCCTCGTTGCGCTCACTGAGAAAATCGCGCAGCGAGCGAGGTCAGTAAGCGAACTCGAAGATGAGTATTTATACTTTCTTGTGCCAAAAGCGTGGAAAGAATCTGGAAAGCTCCACGGAAATCGTTTTAGACCTTCCGTCCCTATTCGTTGAGCAGAAACGAGATTGGGGAACGGTTGCGCTGAGATCCGAGTGCTGCTGCAGCATCGGCGTGATATAGACTCGATTCATGCGCCTGGTTTTCGGCCGCCTGCCTCAGATGCTGGTGATGGCGAGTGTCGTCACCACGGCGCTGTTCGTGCCGGTCGTGGCGGTTCTCGGCGCGCTCGCGATGGGGCTGTTCGGCGTTTCGGTGCGCGCGTTCGTCACTTTCGGCGAAGCGCTCAACGCCGTTGAGGGCCTTGCGGCGTGGTGGGCCATCCTGTTCGTCCCCGGGCTGGTGTACAGCGCGTGCATGATGCCGTGGGGGGGCAAGAACACGTAATCGATCTAGAATGGCGGCCTCCGCCGCTACCGCCGTTCATTCCATGGCAATCGACGAGCAGCGCCTGCGCAGCACCGCGACTCCCGCCGGTCTTCCTTTCGACATCCGCAAGATCGGCCACATAGTATTGCGGGTGACGGATCTCGCGCGCTCGGTCGATTTCTACACCCGGGTGCTGGGGTTCAGGGTGTCGGACGTCTATCCTGAGGCAATGATGCCCGGTGGCATGGTTTTAATGCGCTTCGGCGCCGACCATCACGGCGTGGCGCTCGCGCCGCACGTGGCCGGTTTCCGCGACCCGCCGAGCTGGACGCCGCGATCGTCGCCGAGCGTGCGCTGCCCGATCCGCGGCTGAAAGGCGTGATCCCGGACTCTGCCGCTGCGGCCGCCGCCTGGCGCAGGCCATCGAGCCGAACTGTTCGGCGAAATGACATGATCATCGACTGTCACGGCCATTACACGACGGCGCCCAAGGCGCTCGAGGATTACCGCAAGCGCCAGCTCGAGGAGTTCGGCACGCCGGGGCATGCGCCGGCGAAGGGCGAGGTGGCAATCAGCGACGACCAGATCCGCGCGAGCCTCGAATCGGCCCAGCTGCGCATGCAGCGCGAGCGCGGCACCGACTTGACGATTTTCTCGCCGCGCGCGAGCGCCATGGGCCACCACCTGGCCGACGCGACGACGAACCGGTTCTGGTCCGAGCACTGCAACGAGCTGATCCAGCGCGTGTGCGGGCTCTACCCGGATAACTTCGTTGGCGTGTGCCAGCTGCCGCAGACCCCCGGCGTGCGCCTGGCCAACTGCATCGCCGAGCTCGAGCGCTGCGTGAACGAGTTCGGCTTCATCGGCTGCAACCTCAACCCCGATCCCTCGGGCGGCTACTGGACCGACCCGCCGCTGACCGACCGCTGGTGGTATCCGCTGTACGAGAAGATGGTCGAGCTCGAGGTGCCGGCCATGATCCACGTCAGCGGCTCGTGCAACCCGAACTTCCACGCCACCGGGGCGCATTACATCAACGCCGACACCACCGCGTTCATGCAGCTGCTCACCGCCGACCTGTTCAGCGACTTCCCGACGCTCAAGTTCGTCATCCCGCACGGTGGCGGCGCGGTGCCCTACCACTGGGGGCGCTACCGTGGTCTGGCGCAGGACATGGGCCGCCCGCCGCTCGGGGAGCTGCTGCTCGACAATGTCTTCTTCGACACCTGCGTCTACCACCGGCCCGGGATCGAGCTGCTGCTCAAGGTGATCCCGGCCGACAACATCCTGTTCGCTTCCGAGATGGTGGGCGCGGTGCGCGGCATCGACCCCGAGAGCGGGCACCCCTACGACGACACCAAGCGCTACATCGACTCGATCGACTGGCTCGCCCCCGCCGAGCGCGAGAAAATTTTCAGGGGCAACGTCGAAAGGGTCTATCCGCGCTTCGCACGGCGCGCTCGTCTGGCCTAGCCGAGAGGGACAGCGTACGATTGCCTCATCAGGCAGGAGGTACGCGCACCATGTGGAAGCCGCGGCGGCAGGCGCAGGACGAGGCACCGTTCGACAACGCCGCCCAGCTCCGGCTCATCATCGACAACATCCCGGCGCTGTCGGTCGCATACGACGAGAACCTGCGCTGCCTGTTCGCCAACAAGCGCTTCGCCGAGCGCTTCGGCCTGACGCGCGCCAACATCGTCGGCAGGCACCTGCGCGAGATCGTCGGCGAGGCGGCGTTCCTGGAGGTCAAGCGCCACTTCGACCGTGTGCTCGCGGGCCATCCGACGAGCTACATGCGCACGCAGACGCTCGCCAGCGGCGAGCGGCGCCACCTGGAAGTGGAGTTGATTCCGCGCATCGAGCGCAACGGCATCTGCCGCGGCCTGTTCGCGGTCACCACCGACGTCACCGAGCGCAAGCGCGAGGAGCAGCTGAGGATTCTGGGCCATGCGGTGCGCAGCGCGATCGCGACTGCGGACAGCAGTCCGGCGGCGATTCGCGAGGTGATCCGCGCGATCTGCGAGTCCGAGCGCTGGGACTGCGGCCGGTACTTCCGGCCACCGGCGCCCGCGGCGCCGCTGCGCCTGGCCGAGGGCTGGGGCATCGACGAGCCCGAAATCCAGGAATTCCTCGAGCGCTCGAAGCAGATCGAGTACCAGCCGGGGGTCAGCCTCATCGGCCAGGTCTGGAGCTCGGGCGAGGCGTTTTGGATTCCGGACATGTCAAAGGACCCGCGCGCGCTGCGTAAGGCGTATTCGTCGAGCTTGATCGCGGGCGGAGCCTTCATCTTTCCGGTCAAGGTGCAGGAGCAAGTGATCGCCGTGCTGACGTTCAACAGCCGCGAGCGGCGCCTGCCCGACGAGCGGCTGCTGCAGGTCATCCTCAACATCGGCAGCCAGATCGGCGAGTTCCTCCAGCGCAAGGACGCCGAGCAGCAGCTGCGCGACAGCGAGGCGCGTTATCGCAGCCTGGCGGACCTGGCCGCGGACATCTACTGGGAGCAGGACTCGCAATACCGCTTCACGAAGATTTCCGGCACGCACGCGAAGCTGGTCGAGGCCACGCGCGGCCACATCGGCAAGGCGCGCTGGGAATGCGACTACATCAACATGGGCCAGGAGGAGTGGGCCGCGCACCGCGCCCTGCTCGATGCGCGCCACCCGTTTCGCGACCTCGAGCTGTACAAGGTGATCGACGCCGGCGAGCCGGTGGCGATCAACGTCAGCGGCGAACCGGTGTTCGACGCGCTGGGAAGCTTCCTCGGCTACCGCGGCGTCGCGCGCGACGTCACCGCGCGCAAGCGGGCCGATCAGCTGCTGAACCTCGAGCACACGGTCACGCGCGCGCTGGCGGATGCGACAACCGTTGCCGCGGCGCTGCGCGAGAGCATGCGCGCCATCTGCGAATCCGAAAACTACGATTGCGGGCGCTACTTCGAGTTCGATCCCGCTCATAACGTGATGGCGTTCCGCGAATGCTGGTACGTGGAGGATGAGGCCGTACGGCGCTACGTCGCGGCCTCGGGCGGTTTCCGCTACGCGCGCGGGGAGGGTCTGGTAGGGACGGCCTGGCAGTCGGGCGGGCCGCTCTGGGTGCCCGACGCCCGAAACGACCCGCGCGTCGCGCATCCCCAGCTGGCGCGCGAGACGGGGATGAGTGCCGTGCTGAATTTCCCCGTGCTGTTCGAAGGACGGATCATCGGCATCATTTCGATCATCAGCCGCCGCGTTCCGCGGCCGGACGAGCGCCTGCTGCGGTCGTTGGGCATCAGCGGCAGCCAGATCGGGCAGTTCCTGGAACGCAAGCGGGTCGAGGAGCGCCAGGCGGTTCATGCACGCTATCAGGAGAGCATCGCGCGCTTCGGCCAGTTCGCGATCGGCACGCGGGAGGATTTCAGCGATCTAGTTGAGTCCGCCGTGCGCGGCCTGTTCGAGGGATTGCGCGCCGACACGGTGGCCTACGTCGAGCCGGGCACCGAACCGGGCCAGATCGTCGCGCCGGCGGTCTTGGGCGCGGCGAGCGACACGGGCGGCGAGCGCGCCGTCGCCGTCCCGGAGGGCGCATTCAATTCGCTCCTCGCGCAGGGCGCGCGCCGCGTGAGCGGCGAGCGGCTGCTGCCGTTCAGCTGGGCGGACGCGATGGCGAGCACCATGATCGTGCCCGTGCGCGGCGCGCGGCTTGCGCCCGGTGCGCTGTGCGCGGTCGCCCGACGGCCGAACGCCTTCGGCGACGACGAGCTCAACTTCGTCGACGCCACGGTGACTGTCCTTTCCACCGCGCTGCAGCGCATCGACAACGAGCGGCAGCTGGAATTCATGGCCCGTTTCGACGGCCTGACCGGCCTTCCGAACCGCGCGCTGTTCGCGGACCGGTTCTCGCAGATGATCGTGCAGGCGCGGCGGCACACGGCGCAGCTCGGCGTGCTGTTCATCGACCTGGACGACTTCAAGCTCGTGAACGACACCCTGGGCCATGCCGCAGGCGACGAGCTGCTGCGCCAGACCGCGGCGCGCATCCAGGCGGCGCTGCGCTCCGGCGACACCGTCGCGCGCATCAGCGGCGACGAGTTCGCGGCCATCCTGGGCGATCTCGCGCGCGCGGAGGACGCCGCGCTGGTGGCGGAGAAGATCATCGGCCGCCTGTCGCAGCCGATCGAGCTGCGCGGAAAGGAAACGTTCATCACGGCGAGCATCGGCGTCGCGGTCTTCCCCGCGGACGGCGACAACGCCGAGACGCTGCTGGGCGCCGCGGACGCGGCGATGTATCGCGCCAAGCAGTCCGGGCGCAACAGCTACCAGTTCTTCACGCCCGAAATTGCCCAGCGCTCGCGTGTGCGCAGGCAGCTGGCCGGCGAGCTCAGGCGCGCGCTCGAGCGCGAGGAATTCGAGCTCTTCTACCAGCCGAAATACACGCTCCAGGATCGGCTCGCCTGCTCGGTCGAGGCGCTGCTGCGCTGGCGGCACCCGGAGCGCGGGCTGGTTGCGCCGGTCGAATTCATTCCGGTGCTGGAGGAAACCGGGCTGATCGTGGCCGCAGGCGACTGGGTGCTCAAGCAAGCCTGCCGGGACATCAAGGAATGGCAAGCGGAGGGATTGAGGGCGCTGCCGGTGGCGGTCAACCTCTCGGCGCGCCAGTTCCGTCAGCGCGACCTCGATCAGAGCCTGCGCGCCACGATCGACGCCGCCGGCGTCAATCCTTCGCTGATCGAGCTCGAGATCACGGAAAGCCACTTGATGCAGGACCCGGAGCACGCGATCCGCGTCATGCACAGCCTGATCGCGGGCGGCATGCGCGTGGCGATCGACGATTTCGGCACCGGCTATTCGAGCCTGTCCTACCTGACCCGCTTTCCGGTCTCCTCGCTCAAGATCGACCGCTCCTTCGTCGCCGAAGCGCTGCGCGACGAAGCCGCCGCGACCATCGTGCGCACCATCATCGAGATGGCCCATACGCTCGGCTTCGTGGTCGTGGCCGAAGGGGTCGAGAACGAGGCGCAGGCGCAGATGCTGCGCGGCCTGCGTTGCGAGCAGGCGCAGGGATATCTGTTCGCCCGGCCGATGCCTGCGCAGGAGCTGAAAGCGACCGTGCTGGTGCGGCGGTAGCGGGCCCGCTGCGCGTCGCGCGGCTTCAGTGCTCGTGCTCGGCGACGCGTTTTACCGCCGGTGCGGTGACCGCGGGCAGGTCGCCGCGCCAGGCGGCGGTCCAGAACCCGGCCGCCAGCGCAAGCAGCGCTGCGCCGACGATCCACACGCTGCTGCGGATGCCTTGCCCGGGCGGGCCTTGCTTGTAGCCGTCGACCATCGCGCGCGCGAGGTTCTCCCTGTGGGCGAGGCTGCCGGCGATCACGCCGGCGATGTGCGCGCAGGCGACTCCGAGCATGACGTTGCCCATGACCTGGTGCACGTCCTTGACCCATTCCCACTGCTGCGGACCGTTGAGGGTCAGGAAGCCGAGCGCGCCGGTGAGCGCGCCGAGCGCGAGCAGCAGGTAGATCGCCCAGCTTCCGGCCGGGTTGTGGCCGACGTGCTGCTCGGGCCGGCGCTCGGCGATCGAGCGCAGGTAGGCTAGCGCGCGCGCCGGACCGTAGGCGAACGAGCCGAAGCGCGCGTAGCGCGTGCCGGCAAAGCCCCACAGGATGCGGAACGCGACCAGCCCGAGCACGGTATAGCCGAAGGTGACGTGGAACGTCAGCCAGTCGTCCTCCGAGCTGAGGTAGGCGGCGATGAACGAGAGCGCGAACAGCCAGTGGAAGGCGCGCGTGGGCAAATCCCAGACGAGGATTCTCATCTTCGGCTCCGGGACGTTCATGCCGCGAGCGCCTGCAGCAGTTGCGGGAACACCTTGGGCGTCGCGGCGGCGATGTCGCCCGAGCGCATGTAGCCTTGGTCGCCTGAGAGGTCGCCGACCAGCCCGCCCGCTTCCTGGATCAGCAGCGCGCCGGCCGCCATGTCCCACGGCGACAGGCCCATCTCCCAGAACGCGTCCAGCCTGCCCGCGGCGACGTAGGCCAGGTCGAGCGCGGCCGAGCCGGCACGCCGCACCCCGGCGCACGAGCTCATGATCGTTCGCAGCTGGCGCAGGTAGGGATCGACGCGCGCGAACTCCTTGAACGGGAAGCCGGTGCCGACCAGCGCGTCGTCCAGCTTCTGGCAGCGGGTGACGCGCAAGCGTCGGTCGTTCAGAAACGCGCCACGCCCCTTGGAGGCGGTGAAAAGCTCGTTCTTGCCCGGGTCGTAGACCACCGCGTGCGCCAGTGCGCCGCGGTGCTCGATCCCGATCGAGACGCAGAACTGCGGGAAGCCGTGGATGAAGTTGGTGGTGCCGTCGAGCGGGTCGATGATCCAGCGATAGTCGGTCTTGGTTCCGCCGATGTTCTCGCCAGACTCTTCGGCCAGGATCGCGTGGTCGGGGTAGGAGGCGCGGATGACGCCGATCGCGGCCTCCTCGGCGCCCTTGTCGACCTGGGTCACGAAGTCGTTGGCGCGCTTGGATCTGACGTCGAGGATCGCGCCGTCGAGCGTGGCGCGGTTGATGACCGAGCCGGCGCGGCGCGCGGCCTTGATCGCTATCGTCAGGATGGGATGCATGGGCGAACCCATTTTACCTTGCGTACACTGCGCGCATGGCGAACGAACTCGAACGTGTGCGGATCGTGCTCTGCCGTCCGAGCCATCCGGGCAACATCGGCTCGGCCGCGCGCGCGATGAAGACCATGGGCGTGGCCGACCTGCGCCTGATCGCGCCGCAGCGCTTCCCGGCGCCCGAGGCAGAGTGGCTCGCGACCAACGCCGTCGACGTGCTCGAAGCCGCGCGCGTGCACGCGACGCTGGGGGAGGCGATCGGCGACTGCGTCACCGCGTTCGCGTTGAGCGCGCGCCCGCGGGAGTGGTCGCCGCAGTCGCTCGCGGTGCGCGAGGCCGCGGGCGCGGCGCTCACGCGCGCCGCGGACGGCCCGGTCGCGTTCGTGTTCGGCAACGAGACCGCCGGGTTGAGCAACGACGAGATGTTCGCCTGCCAGACCCTGGTGCACATTCCGGCCGATCCCGCCTACACCTCGCTCAATCTGGCGCAGGCGGTGCAGGTCGTGTGCTACGAGCTGCGCATGGCGCAGGGCGCCGAAGTGCCCTCGACGCGCACCGAAAAGCCGGCCACGACCGCGGACCTGGAGGGGCTGTACGCTCATCTCGAGCAGGCCGCGACCGAAACCGGCTTCATGGCGCCCGGCTCCAAACTGCGCGAGCGCTGGCGGCGCCTCTTTTCGCGCGTTCCGGCGCTGGAGCGCGAGGAGGTCAACATCCTGCGCGGCTTGCTCAAAGCCTTGCTGAGGAAATAGTTGATACGAAGCAATAGTTGATGGATTTACTCGGATAATCTAGAGTTACTGCATGTTCAGCCACCTACGTGAAGACATCGCGAGCGTCTTCGACCGCGACCCGGCCGCGCGCACGACCTGGGAGGTCCTGACCTGCTATCCGGGCCTTCACGCCCTGTTGTTCCACCGGCTCGGGCACTGGTTCTGGGGCCACGGCCTGCGCTGGCTCGGTCGCCTCACGTCGCACGTCGGGCGCTGGCTGACCGGAATCGAGATCCATCCCGGCGCGACGATCGGAAGGCGCGTCTTCATCGACCACGGCATGGGCGTCGTGATCGGTGAAACCGCCGAGGTCGGCGAGGACACGACGCTCTACCACGGCGTGACCCTGGGCGGCACGACCTGGAACAAGGGCAAGCGCCACCCGACCCTGGGCAGGAATGTCGTGGTGGGCGCAGGCGCGAAGATCCTCGGCCCGATCAAGGTCGGCGACGGGGCCAAGATCGGCTCCAATGCGGTGGTGGTCAAGGACGTGCCGGAGGGCGCAACCGTGGTCGGCATCCCGGGCCGCATCGTCGAGGCCGGCCCGAGCAAGGAAGGCGCGCGCTTCGCCGCCTACGCCGTGGTGCAGAACCAGGACGACCCCTACGCCAAGGCGATCCAGACCCTGGTGGACCATTCGCACGAGCTCGAGCAATCGGTCGCGGTACTCACTTCCAGGCTGGCCGAGCTCGAGCGCGAGCTTGCGCGGCATCAAGCTGAGGCGGCCCAGACTGAGACCCTGAGGGTAGTTAAGTAATTGTTTTTTAGGGTCATAAATAGTTGATTAAATTCGTCGGGATTTGATATACTTGAGCGTTCCGATCAGGTATTCGGCGAGGCAGACATGAGACTGACGACCAAAGGCAGATTTGCGGTGACCGCGATGGTTGACCTGGCAATGCGCCAGAACCGCGGGCCGGTGACGCTGGCCGCGATTAGCGAGCGGCAGCACATTTCACTTTCGTACCTCGAGCAGCTGTTCGGCAAGCTGCGCCGCCACCGGCTGGTGAGCAGCGTGCGCGGCCCCGGCGGCGGCTACAACCTGGCGCGGCCGACGCAGGGCATCTCGGTAGCCGATATCATCAGCGCGGTGGACGAGCCGCTCGATGCGACGCAGTGCGGCGGCAAGGAGAACTGCCTCGACGACAAGCGCTGCATGACGCACGACCTTTGGGCGACGCTGAACGCCAAGATGTACGATTACCTCAGCTCGGTGACGCTCGCGGACCTGGTTGCGCACCAGAGCGGCAAGCACGTCGCGGTACTGAAGGACTGGCGCGCGGCCGAGCCGAGCAAACCCGAACAGGCGGTGGCGGCATGAAGCTTCCGATCTACCTCGATTACTCCGCAACCACGCCGGTCGATCCGCGCGTGGCGGAGAAGATGATCCCCTTCCTGACCGAGCATTTCGGCAATCCGGCGAGCCGCTCGCACTCGTTCGGCTGGAAGGCGGAGGAGGCGGTCGAGCAGGCGCGCGCGAACGTCGCCGCGCTGGTGAACTGCGACCCGAAGGAGATTGTCTGGACTTCGGGCGCGACCGAGTCGATCAACCTCGCGCTCAAGGGCGCGGCCGAGTTCTACAAGACCAAGGGCAAGCACTTGATCACGGTCAAGACCGAGCACAAGGCGACGCTCGACACCGTGCGCGAGCTCGAGCGGCGCGGCTTCGATGCGACCTACCTCGACGTGCAGCCCGACGGCCTGATCGACATGAAGCAGCTCGAAGCGGCGTTTCGCCCGGACACGATCCTGGTGTCGGTGATGTTCGTCAACAACGAGATCGGCGTGATCCAGGACATCCCCGCGATCGGCGAGTTGTGCCGCGCCAAGGGCGTGCTGTTCCACGTCGACTCCGCGCAGGCGACCGGCAAATGCCCGATCGACCTGGCGGCGCTGAAGGTCGACCTGATGTCGTTCTCGGCGCACAAGACCTACGGCCCGAAGGGCGTCGGCGCGCTGTACATCCGGCGCAAGCCGCGCGTGCGGCTGGAGGCCCAGATCCACGGCGGCGGCCACGAGCGCGGCTTCCGCTCCGGGACGCTGGCGACGCACCAGATCGTCGGCATGGGCGAGGCGTTCCGCCTCGCGCGCCAGGACATGGCGGTGGAGAACAGCCGCATCCGCGCCCTGCGCGACAGGCTGCTCAAGGGCATGCAGGAGATTGAGGAAGTATTCGTCAACGGCGACCTCGAGCGGCGCGTGCCGCACAACCTGAACATTTCATTCAATTTCGTCGAGGGCGAGTCGCTGGTCATGGCGGTGAAGGACATCGCGGTGTCGTCGGGCTCGGCCTGCACCTCGGCCTCGCTCGAACCCTCGTACGTGCTGCGGGCGCTGGGGCGCTCGGACGAGCTGGCCCATTCGTCGATTCGCTTCACCCTCGGGCGCTTCAACACGGAACAGGAAGTGGACTACACGGTCGACCACATCAAGGCCAAGGTGGCCAAGCTGCGCGAAATGTCGCCGCTGTGGGAAATGTACAAGGACGGCGTGGACCTGAACTCGGTCCAGTGGGCCGCACACTGAGTAAATAGCAGGAGGACGTCATGGCATACAGCGATAAAGTCATCGATCACTACGAGAATCCGCGCAACGTGGGCGCATTCGAAAAGAACGAGGAAGGCGTCGGCACCGGGATGGTCGGCGCACCGGCCTGCGGCGACGTGATGAAGCTGCAGATCCGCGTCGGCAAGGACGGTGTCATCGAGGACGCGCGCTTCAAGACCTACGGCTGCGGCTCGGCGATCGCTTCGTCGTCGCTGGTCACCGAGTGGGTCAAGGGCAAGACGGTGGACGAGGCAGCGACGATCAAGAACACTCAGATCGCCGAGGAGCTCTCGCTGCCGCCGGTCAAGATCCACTGTTCGATCCTGGCCGAGGACGCGATCAAGGCGGCCGTCGCCGACTACAAGAAGCGCTACGGCGAGGCGCAGCAAGCCAAGGCCAAGGCAGTAAACGAATAGCGCCATGCCGATCACGCTCACTGAAAAAGCGGCCGGCCACGTGCAGGCCTTCCTCGCCAAGCGCGGCAAGGGCGTCGCGCTGCGGCTCGGCGTGCGCACCTCGGGCTGCTCGGGGCTCGCCTACAAGCTCGAGTTCGCCCACGAGGTGCTGCCCGAGGACGCGCAGTTCGAGAGCCACGGCGTCAAGGTCGTGGTCGACCCCAAGAGCCTGCCGTATCTGGAAGGCACCGAGCTCGATTTCGCGCGCGAGGGCCTGAACGAGGGATTCAAGTTCAACAACCCCAACGTCAAGGACGCCTGCGGCTGCGGGGAATCGTTCAACGTCTGAAAAACCATTTCGATCTCTTCGGCCTGCAGCCCGGCTTCGTGCTGGAGCGCGAGCGGCTGGAGAACGCCTACCGCGAGATCCAGGTGCAGGTGCACCCTGACCGCTTCGCCAACGCGGGCGACGCCGAGCGGCGCGCCTCGATGCAGTGGGCCACGCGCGTGAACGAGGCCTACCGTACGCTCAAGACCCCGGTGCAGCGGGCCAAGTACCTGCTCGAGCTGCAGGGCGTGGATGTGGCGTTCGAAACCAATACCGCGATGCCGCCCGAATTCCTGATGCGCCAGATGGAGCTGCGCGAGGCGCTCGAGCAGGCAGAGGAGGCAAGGGACGCGCGCGCGCTCGACGCACTGCGCGACGGACTCAACGCCGACAAGCTCGAGCTCGAGCGCGCGCTGGCCGAGGCGATCGACGCGCGGCAGGACTACCCCGGTGCCGCGGGACTGACCCGCAAGCTGATGTTCCTCGACAAGCTGGACGCGGAAATCGATCTCGCCTACGAGGCGCTGGAAGCCTGATGGCGCTGCTGCAGATATCCGAACCTGGCATGTCGCCGGCGCCGCACGAGCGGCGCCTCGCGGTCGGCATCGACCTCGGCACGACCAATTCACTGGTGGCGACGGTGCGCAACGGGATGCCGGGCACTCTGCCGGACCAGCAGGGCCGGGTGCTGCTGCCCTCGATCGTGCGCTACCTGCCTGACGGCCGGGTCGAGGTCGGCTATCCGGCGCAGGCCCGACAGTCAGAAGACCCGAGGAACAGTATCGTCTCGGTCAAGCGCTACATGGGGCGCGGGGTGAAGGACGTTGCCCACGTCGAGAACGCGCCCTACGATTTCGTCGATGCGCCGGGCATGCTCCAGATCAGGACCTGCGCCGGGGTGAAGAGCCCGGTCGAGGTATCGTCCGAGATCCTCAAGACGCTGCGCGCACGCGCCGAGTCGTCCCTGGGCGGCGAGCTGGCGGGTGCGGTGATCACCGTGCCGGCCTACTTCGACGACGCGCAGCGCCAGGCGACCAAGGACGCGGGCAGGCTCGCCGGCCTGAACGTGTTGCGGCTGCTGAACGAGCCGACCGCCGCGGCCATCGCCTACGGCCTGGAAAACGCGTCCGAGGGCGTCTACGCGATCTACGACCTCGGCGGCGGCACCTTCGACATCTCGATCCTCAAGCTGTCCAGGGGCGTGTTCGAGGTGGTGGCCACCGCGGGCGACGCTTCCCTCGGCGGCGACGACTTCGACCAGCGCGTGTTCTGCTGGATCGTCGAAGAGGCGAAGCTGCAGCCGCTGGGCCCGCGCGACATGCGCAAGCTCTTGGTCGCGTCGCGCGAAGCCAAGGAATACCTCACCTACCACGGCGAGGCGCAGCTGAGCGACAGGCTGTCGTCGGGCGAATGGGTCGAGCTCTGCCTCACGACCGAGAAGTTCTGCCAGATCACGCAGAACCTGGTGCAGAAGACGCTGGGACCCACGCGCAAGGCGCTGCGCGACGCCGGGCTCACGGTGGACGACATCAAGGGCGTGGTGATGGTCGGCGGCGCGACGCGCATGCCGCAGATCCAGCGCGCGGTGGGCGATTTTTTCCGCCGCGCGCCGCTCAACAACCTCGACCCGGACAAGGTGGTGGCGCTCGGCGCTGCGATGCAGGCCGACGTGCTGGCGGGAAACAAGCCGACCGGCGAGGATTGGCTGCTGCTCGATGTGATCCCGCTTTCGCTCGGGGTGGAAACCATGGGCGGGCTGGTGGAGCGCATCGTGCCGCGCAACTCGACCATCCCGGTGGCGCGGGCGCAGGAGTTCACTACCTTCAAGGACGGCCAGACCGGGATGAGCTTCCACGTCGTGCAGGGCGAGCGCGAGCTGGTATCGGACTGCCGCTCGCTCGCGCGCTTCGATCTCAAGGGCATTCCGCCGATGGTGGCGGGCGCGGCGCGCATCCTGGTCACCTACCAGGTCGACGCCGACGGGCTGCTGTCGGTCGCGGCACGGGAGAAGACCACTGGCGCCGAGGCGTCGGTGACGGTCAAGCCATCGTACGGGCTGAGCGACGGCGACGTCGAGCGCATGCTGCGCGATTCCTACGAGCACGCGCGCGAGGACATGCAGGCGCGCGCGCTGGCGGAGCACCGCGTCGACGGCGAGCGCCTGCTCGAGGCCACCCGCGCGGCGCTCGAGGCCGACGGCGCGCTGCTCGAGTCCGCCGAGCGCGCCGCGATCAACAGGGAGATGGCGGCGCTGGGCGCCGCGCTCGCGGGCACCGGCCACCGCGCGGTCAAGCAGGCCACCGAGGCGCTCAGCCGCGCCACCGATGCCTTCGCGGCGCGGCGCATGGACGCGAGCGTGCGGCGCGCGCTCGCCGGCCGCAGGATCGCCAATCTCGAGCCCTAGCAGGACCTTACGTGCCCAAGCTGAAAGTGCTGCCCCATCCTCAACTGTGCTCGCAAGGCGCCGAGCTCGAAGCCAAGGAGGGCGTCTCGATCCTCGACACGCTGCTCGAAAACGGCATCGAGATCGAGCATGCCTGCGAAAAGTCCTGTGCCTGTACCACCTGCCACGTGGTGGTGCGCGAAGGCATCGGCTCGCTCGACGAGGCCGAGGAGAAGGAAGAGGACATGCTCGACAAGGCCTGGGGGCTGGAGGCGAACTCGCGCCTGTCGTGCCAGGCCAGGGTGCGCGACGCGGACCTGGTGATCGAGATACCGAAGTACACCATCAACTACGCGCGCGAGGAGCATTGATCAAATGGACCGACAGCCGCGAGATCGCGATCGCGCTCGCCGAGCAATTTCCCGAAACCGATCCAGGGACGATCCGGTTCACCGACCTGCATCGCTGGGTACTCGAGTTGCCCGGCTTCGACGACGACCCGAAGCACAGCGGCGAGAAGATCCTCGAGGCGATCCAGATGGCCTGGATCGACGAGGCCGACTAGCGCGCCTTCACGGGCGGCCCGCCTTGCTTCCCCAGAGCTGCTTCACGCGCGCATCGCGGCCGCAGCCCTCGCGGTAGAAGTGGTAGCGCAGGGGATTCTTCGTGTAGTAATTCTGATGGTAGTCCTCGGCGGGCCAGAACTCGCCCGCCTTGGCGATCTCGGTTACGATAGGCGCCTTGAACGGCTTGCTGCGCTCGATCCGCGCCTTGGATTCCTCGGCCAGGCGCTTCTGCTCGTCGTTTAGGTAGAAGATCGCGCTGCGATACTGCGTGCCGACGTCGCAGAACTGGCGGTCCTTCACCGTGGGGTCGATGCTGTGCCAGTACACCTCGAGCAGCTTCGCGTAGCTCACGACTTTCGGGTCGAACTCGATCTCGACCGATTCCGCGTGGCCGGTCTCTCCGGCCGACACCTGGTGGTAGGTGGGGTGCTGCGTGTGGCCGCCGGTGTAGCCCGAGGTGGTCGAGACTACGCCCGGCACCTTGTCGAAGTCGGATTCGACGCACCAGAAGCAGCCGCCGGCGAAGATGGCCGTTTCCCGGCCCTGGGGCTGGGCCGACGCGGCGGTGGAGGCAAGGGCGAGGGCTAGGGCGGCGATGAGCCGGAAGGTCATTTCAGGAACTCCGCTGGTTGTACATCTTAGTCTGTACGCGGGAGCCCTCCTTACGGACGCAGGCCCAGCTCGGTGAGCACCGCTTCGATCACCGGCTCATCGCGCAGGCAAAGGCGGATCAGCCTGAGCGGGCCCGCGGCCTGCGCCTCGTACCAGGCGCGCACCGCGGCGTCGTAGGCGCGGGCGCACACCGGCAGCGGCACCGCGAAGATCCCGCTCGAGACCGCGGGAAACGACAGCGCAGCCCATTGCGACTCGTGCGCGCAGCGAAACGCCGCCTCGAGCGCGCGCACCAGCTTTTGCTCCTCTTCGCCCTCGCCCTGGCGCGGACCGACGGCGTGGATCACGCCCTTGTACGGCAGCTTGCCCGCGCCGCTTACCACCGCGCTGCCGGTGGGCAGCGGGCCGCGCTCGCGCACGATTCGATCGCACTCGGCCTGCAACGCGGGACCGGCGGCGCGCGAGATGATTCCGGCCACCCCGCCGCCATGGGCCAGGTGTCCGTTGGCGGCATTGACGATCGCGTCGACCGGCTCCTTGAGCAGGTCGCCGCGCACCACCTGAAACATGCGGACGGCGGGAAACGGCAGCTCGGCGAGGATCATGCCATCGCGGCCGCCGCGCGAATTACTCGATTTTCGCCTTGGCGCGCAGACTCTGCACCAAGTCGCGCAGCTGGCGCTGCTTGAGCTGCTGCTCGATACGCGCCTTGACCTCTTCCAGCGGCGGGACCTTGAGCGGGCGCACGTCCTCGACCTGGATCACGTGGTAGCCGTAGCGCGTGCGAACCGGCTTCTCGGTGTACTTGCCCTTGTCGAGCTTGACCATCGCGTCGCTGAACGCCTTGTCCAGGTTGCCTCCCGGCGACATCCAGTCCAGCTCGCCGCCGCGCTCCCGGGTGCCGGCGTCCTTCGACTTCTTCGCCAGCTCTTCGAACTTGGCGCCCTTGTCGAGCGCCGCGATCACGCTCTTGGCCTCGTCCTCGGTGTCGAGCAGGATGTGGCGCACCTTGTATTCCTTGCCGCCGGCCTTCGCCTTGGCCTCGTCGTAAGCCTTCTGGATCTCGGCCTCGCTGACCGGATGATCGCGCAGCCAGTCGCTGACATAGTGCTGCACGATCACCGTCTGGCGCACCAGCGCGAGTTCGGCCTGCAGCGCGGGTTTCTTGCTGTAGCCGGTGCGCGCAGCCTCCTGCGCGATGAGCTCGCGGTTGATCAGGTCCTCTCGCACGGCTTCGCGCATTGCCGGATTGTCCGGCGCGCCCTGGACTTCGCGCTCGCGCAGCAGCACTTCGGCGCGCGCGGCGGGAATCGCGACGCCGTTCACGGTCGCGATAGGGCCGGCCTTGGCGGCCTTCTTCGGCGCGTCCTTCGCAGCGGCCTGCGCCAGGACGGACGCCGGGAGGGCGAGGGCGGCGGCCGCGAGCGCGGCGCCGACGATTAGGCGTAGCTTCATCTGCTTCCTTTGTGCCAAGAATGATCGAGCCCGCATTATGCGCCGCCTTCGTCCGGCGCGCGGGCGGCGATGGTGAGCGCGTGGATCGGGTGTTCCATCAGCTCGCCCAGAGCCTCGTAAACCATCCGGTGGCGCGCCAGCGTCGGCTTGCCGCGGAAGGCCTCTGCCACGATGGTGAGGCGCCAGTGCGTATTTCCGCCCGGCTTCCATCCGGAGTGGCCCTGGTGCTTCGCGCTCTCGTCCAGAAGCTCGAGGGAGGCGGGCTCGAGCGCCGCGAGCCGCTGACGCATGCGGGCCTCGACGCTCATTGCTCGTCGCCGTCGTGCTCGATGTGCCGGGCGAGAAACAGCGCCTGGGCCAAGATGAACAGCAGCATCAGCCCGGTCACTCCGAACAGCTTGAAATTGACCCACTGGTCGGTCGAAAAATGGAACGCCACGTAAAGATTGAGCACGCCCATGGCGGCGAAGAACCCGGCCCAGCTCCAGTTCAGCTTCGCCCACGCCGGCGCCGGCAGCTGCAGCTGGGCCCGCATCATGGCGCGGATCAGGTTGCGCCCGAAGAAGCGCTCGGAGACCACCAGCACGAGCGCGAATAGCCAGTAGAGCACGGTCGGCTTCCACTTGATGAAGATTTCGTTGCGCAACAGCAGGGTCGCGCCGCCGAACACCACGATGATCGCGAGGCTCGCCCACAACATGCCGTCGATGCGCTTGCCGCGCAGCCAAAGCCAGCCGATCTGCACGAAGCTCGCCGCGATCGCCGCCGCGGTGGCGACGAAAATGCCCTTCAGCTTGAACGCGACGAAGAACAGGATGACCGGAAACAGGTCGAAGAGAAACTTCATGCCTTCTCGAACTTGAGCGAGGCCGAATTCAAGCAGTAGCGCAGGCCGGTAGGTTGCGGGCCGTCTTCGAACACATGCCCCAGGTGGGCCTTGCAGCGGGCGCATTGCACCTCGGTGCGCTTCATGAAGAAGGAGTAGTCCTCCTCGGCGGCGACGTTCTCCGGCTTGAGCGGCTGCCAATAGCTCGGCCAGCCGGTGCCGGATTCGAACTTGTGCTCCGAGGAGAACAGCTCCGCGCCACAGCACACGCAGCGGTAGCTGCCCTTTTCATGGTGGTCCCAGTACTCTCCGCTGAAGGCGGGCTCGGTGCCCTTGCGCCGCGCCACCTTGAACTGCATCGGAGTGAGTTCCTTCTTCCACTCCGCATCCGTCTTTTCAACCGTATTGTCGACCTTGCTGTCCATGTTCGATCCTGATCCTCTAGCGCCAGTCGCCGACCGCGCGCCGCGCGGCTTCGTTCTCCGGCCGCACCGCCAGTCCGCTCGCCGTGACCGTGACCACGTACTGCGCGCCGTCGGCCATCGGCACGTAGGCCGCGCTGCCGTACAGCGCATCGGCGAACGGCAGGTAGTCATGATACCGCCTCGCCAGCCTCCACAGGTCGAGCGCGTCAGCGTGCCACAGCGGATAGACCGTGCGCAGCGCGGTCTGGTCCTGCGCGGCGTCCGAGTAGCGCCCCGAAATCCGCTCGAGCCGGTACACCGTGTCGAATCCGATCAGCGTGCCGATCGCGCGCCACTTCAGGACCCGCGCGTCGATCTGCCATTCGTCGCCGCGCAGCTCGTACTCGTGCGGTGCGGCGCCCGGAATGCTGAGCGTGAGCACGAAATCCTGCGGCCCAAGTGCGCGCAGCGCGACGTGCGCGGCTTCCTGCTCGTGCGTCAGGCGGGCGTAGGAGTGAAGGCTGGCCGCGATCACCGCCGCCAGCACCCCGAGCAGCACCACCGCCGCGCCGAGCAGCATCAGCAGCGTGCCGCGCGCGACCTGGGCGCGACGCAGCCGGCGCAGCGCCGCCAGCTCGAGCGGCAGGGCGAGCAGCACGCCGAGCAGCGCGAAACCGAGCAGGAGCGCCCGGGGTGACAAGCCCGAGAGCCAGTTCAGCATCGGGGTACTATATTCGCCCGGACCCACCGAGGGAAGCAGGAGGAAAGCGTGGCACTGGTAAGACTAATCGAGTACGCGGAGGCGACGCCCGAGGTCAGGTCGGTCTACGACGACATCATGCAAACGCGCGGCGTCGACTGGATCAACAATTTCTGGAAGGCGCTGGCCAACGACCCGGCCCAGCTGCGCCGCATGTGGCACAACGTGAAGCAGGTGATGGCGCCGGGCGCGCTCGACCCGCTACTGAAGGAGATGATCTACGTGGCCGTGAGCGCGACCAACGGTTGCGAGTACTGCACGCATTCGCACACCGCTGCGGCGCGCAAGAAAGGCATGAGCGACGCCATGCTGATGGAGCTGATGGCGGTAGTCGGGCTGGCGAACGAGACCAACCGGCTCACCAATGGCCTGCGGGTCGAGGTGGATCCCCAGTTCAGGTAGCAGGGCGCGCTTCCCTGGAGCGGTCCCACAGGTTGGGCGTCAGGCTGTTGTGGTAGCCCGAGACGAACTCGCGCGGCGCGCCGCTCGCGGGATCGAAGGTGTGGCGCCTGACCGCGCCGATGTTGGCGCCGTAGACGTGGATGCTGATCGCCGTGCGGTCGCGCGCGGCGTTGGAGACGACGTGCACGTCGCCGATGCGAGGCGAGACGCGGTCGACGTCACCCGGACGCACGCGATGCGTGCCCGTCACACGCATGGGTCTTTCCACGGCGTATTCCTCGCACAATTCCTCGCCGCGCATAACGCCCACGAGCCCCCACACGGTGTGGTCGTGCACCGGGGTTTTCTGGCCCGGCTGCCAGACGAAGCTCACCACCGAAAAGCGCTCGAGCGGGTCGCAGTGCAGCAGGTACTGGCGGTAGGAGTCGGCCGAGGGACGGGCGAACTCCTCCGGCAGCCAGTCGTCGTGGGTCACGAGTTCGCGCAGCAGCTTCTCGCCTTCGTCCAGCAGGGCGGGCTCGTCGCCCGCGCGCCGCGCGACCAGGGCGGTCATATCCTGCACGAATTTGCGGAAGCGCTGGATGTTGTTCGGCATGCGGCGGAATGTGAAATGGGGTCCAGCACCCATTATCCTACCGCTAAGATACATGAGATGACGGCCCCTGAAACCGCTTCTCCCCGGCTGAGCGCGCAGGCGCTGCGCGCGATGCTCGGCGACGGGCGGGAGCTCGCGCTGCTCGACGTGCGCGAGGAGGGCGTCTTCGCCCAGGGCCACCTGCTCACGGCGGCCTGCCTGCCGCTGTCGCGGCTCGAGCTCGGGCTCGAGCGGCGGGTGCCGCGGCGCGACACGCGCGTCGTGCTGTGCGACGACGACGAGACCCTGGCCGGCCGCGCTGCGGTGGCGATGCGCCGCTTCGGCTGGCGCGACGTGTCGCTGCTCGCCGGCGGCGTGCCGGCGTGGAAGGCCGCCGGCCACGAGCTTTTCAGCGGGGTGCACGTGCCGAGCAAGGCGTTCGGCGAGGCAGTCGAGCACGGCTGCGGCACACCGCGCATCAGCGCCGCCGAGCTCAAGGCGCGGCTCGACGCGGGTGATGACGTGCTGGTGCTCGATTCGCGCCCCATGAGCGAGTACGAGGTAATGAACATCCCCGGCGCGCTCGACTGCCCCGGGGCCGAGCTGGTGTACCGCGTGCACGAGGTGGTCAAGCGGCCGCAGACGCTGGTGGTGGTGAATTGCGCCGGGCGCACGCGATCGATCATCGGCGCGCAGTCGCTGATCAACGCCGGCCTGCCGAACCGGGTCATGGCGCTGCAGAACGGCACCATGGGCTGGCATCTCGCCGGCTTCGAGCTCGAGCACGGGCAAGAGCGGCACGCACCGGCCCCATCGGCCGAGGCGCTGGCGAAGGCGCGCGCCGCCGCGGCACGCGTGGCCGAGCGTTGCGGCGTGCGCGCGATCCCGCTCGCGGAGCTCGAGCGACTGCGCGGCGAGGCGTCGCGCACCAGCTACTGCTTCGACGTCAGGGGCCCCGAGGAGTACCGCGCCGGGCACCTGCCGGGTTTCGCCGGCGCGCCGGGCGGGCAGCTGGTGCAGGCGACCGACTTGTACGCCGCCGTGCGCAACGCGCGCATCGTGCTCGTCGACTCGGACGGCGTGCGCGCCCGCATGACCGGCTCGTGGCTCGCGCAGATGGGTTGGCCCGAGGTGTACGTGGTCGAAGGGGCGGACGCGAGCAGCATGAGCGAGCGCGGCGTGCCGCGCGCGCGTGTGCTCGGGCTCGACGTGGCGCGCGCCGAGGCGCTCGATGCGCGCGCGCTGCAGGCGCTGCTCGCGGCAGGCGAGGCAACGCTGCTCGACCTCGCGAGCAGCCTGCAGTACCGCGACGGCCACATCCCGGGCGCCTGGTTCGCGGTGCGCGCGCGGCTGACCGAGGCGCGCGCGAAGGTCGGACCGCTGAAGAAGCTCGTCTTCACCTCGCCCGACGGCGTGCTGGCGAAGCTCGCCGCGGCGGAGGCGGGCGGGCTTGCGCTCGAAGGCGGCACCGAGGCGTGGCGCGCCGCCGGCCTGTCGCTGGAGCAGGGTACGACCCGCATGGCCTCGGCCACGGACGACGTGTACTACCGGCCGTACGACCGGCGCTCACAGATCGAGCAGGCGATGAAGGACTATCTCGACTGGGAAGTGGCGCTGGTCGAGCAGCTCAAGCGCGAGGACTATCTGCGCTTTAATCTGCAGCCGGTCTGAAGTGGCTCGTTGTCCCGAATGAGCGCGCTTTCGCAGCGTCTCGGCATCGCTAGGGCTCGTGCTGCTCACGCTGCTGTACGGCACCGCCATCACCGCGATCTTCACGGTCGCCCCGCGCCAGATCTTCGGCGCCTTCCTGGTGGTCGGCGCGATCGTCTACTTGAGCACCGGCCGGCGCTAGGCCGGCTTGCGCACGCTCAGAAGGTAGTCGTAGCCGGTCGCCTCGGTGCGCAGCGAAATTTCCGCGCCGTCCAGGCCGTCCGCCCAGGACAGGACGTTTTCGGCGCTGCGATAGGTGAGCGACCAGTCCGCAATGAGCTCGAGCGGCCACGCCATGTCGGTGCCGGCTTTCATGTTTCCAAGCAGCAATAGTCCGCCCGGGCGCAGCGCGGCGTAGAGACGCTGGGTCAGGGTGCGGCAGGTGCGGTCGCTGAAATAGTCGAACAGGCCGGCGCTGTAGATCATATCCGCCTCGGGCACGAGTCGAGTGGGGTCGATTTCCTTCAGCAGCCGCAACACGGAGATCTGTCTCGGCTCGATCTTCAACGGCGGGTTGTCCCGGCGCCCGCTGAGCGCGCCGGAAACGGCGCGGCCGGCAAACCTGAGGGCATCGGGGTCCTGATCCACCAAAACGAATTCGACCGGGCGCATAACGGCATCTTCGGAACGCGCAATCTCGACCACCTCTTGTGCCGGCCCCGCGCCGAGACTGACGATGTTGATGGTGCCGCAGCTCCTGGACCGCACCAGGACCGCAGCGATCGCCTCGCGCACGAGGTCCTTGCGCTTCACCACGAACTGGCCGATGTGAACTCCGAGCAGGTGCGCGATGCGCCCGAACGAGGTGTCGCCGCGCGGGCTCCCGTCGTAGATGTGCTCCATCACGAGGTAATCGCCTGGGTAGCCCTGCGGCTTGCAGTAGGCCTGCCGCCACAGGGGTCCGCTCACGAGCTCCGGGGTGAGCCGCAACTCCGTATACGCCTTGGCCGCCGCCACATGATCCGGCTTGCTGCCGATTTCGGCCAGGCATTCGGCGGCGTCGGACCAAAGGGCTCGCCACTCGTGCCAGAGCAGGGCCACGGTGTGGGCAATCGGGTCGTGCGCCTGGCCTGAAGTCGGATCAGACGTTGGCCATCGCGTTTTCGCTCTGCAGCGCTCTAGAAGCGCGGTCGTGCCATCGATCACGTCCCGGTATTCCCTGCTCAACTTGCCGCGGGACGCTTCGACTGCCCGCTCGAGCTGCGCCATGCCCTCGACATTCGTATCTAGGGCGGAGTACCGGCGTCTATCCGGCCCGCGGCGAAGATCGTTCATACGCTCGTTCTGGGGCCGATTCGGCCTGCGGCGGCGACCGTTGGCGAGTTGCTTGCCACCGCACGCAGTTCCGTGCCGGCCGCCACTTTGCGCCCCGTGAGCAGGTACGCATTGAGCTTTTGGTCGTGCTTAAGCGTCAGGACGCCGCGATCCTGGAACTCGTACTTGTTGCGCAGGCGCCAGTAGGTCGCTTCGGCGACTTGAATTGCGCCCGGCACGCCTTCCTGCTGCAGGCGGCTGGCGTTGTTCACGGGGTCGCCCCACAGATCGAAAATCGGCACTCGCGTGCCGATCACGCCGGAAACGACCTGGCCGGTCGCCATGCCGACCCGCACCTGCAGCGGGAGATCGTTTTGCGCGGCGTATTCGCGCACGAACGACAGCGCCTCGATCGCGAACTCGGCCACCGCTTCGGCACTCTTCGGCCAGGGGGTGCGGACGCCCGCCACGACCATGTAGCAGTCACCGATGGTCTTCACCTTCTCCACCCCTTTGGCATCCGCGATCTCGTCGAACTTGGTGAAGATTGCGCTCAGCAGCTCGACCAGGTGCCCCGGCGCCATGCGCTGTGTCAGGGAGGTAAAGCCGACGATGTCGGCAAACAGCACGGTCGCTTCGCCGACCGCCTCGGCGATTGAGCGCTCGCCGTCGCGCAGGCGCTGCATGATGCGATCGGGCAGGAAATTGCGCAGCATCGTGTCGCTGATCTTCTTTTCCTGCCGCAACCCGTCCTCTAGCTGAAACGCGAGCCGCTCCATCCATTCCAGCAGGGCCGTGTAAACTAGTCCGATGATCGACGCGGATACCAGGAAGACGTTGGTG
>DAHVFK010000080.1 GCA_027317055.1 Betaproteobacteria bacterium
CTACTGGACCATCCCGGCCGCCGGCGCGACGTGCCTGGTCGCGGGATTCCTGTTCGGGCTGCCCGCGCTGCGGCTCGAGGGTCTGTACCTCGCGCTCGCCACCTTTGCCCTGTCGGTGGCGACCCCGCAGCTGCTCAAGTACGACGCGATCTCGCCCTGGACCGGCGGGGTGCAGGGGGTGACGATCATCAAGCCGGATCCCCCGTTCGGCCTGCCGATTTCGCAGGACCGCTGGCTGTACTACTTCACTCTCGTCGTGCTGATCGTGATGTTCGTCTGCGCCTGGAACCTGCTGCGCGGGCGCACCGGGCGCGCGATCAAGGCGATCCGCGACAACCCGATCGCCGCCAGCGCCATGGGGGTCAACACCTCGCTCTACAAGTCGCTGACGTTCGGCGTGAGCGCGCTCTACACCGGCGTAGCCGGCGCGCTGGGCGCGATCGCGATCCAGTTCGTCGCGCCCGACAGCTTCAATTTCTTCCTTTCGGTGACCTTCCTGGTCGGGGTGGTGATCGGGGGGCTGGCGTCGATCCCGGGCGCCGTCTTCGGCGGCCTGGTCATCGTCTTCATCCCCAACTTCGCCGAACAGGTCTCCAAGGCCGCGCCCTGGGCCATATACGGGGTGTTCCTGATTCTCTTCATGTATTTCATGCCGACCGGGATTTGGGGATTTATCCGTTTGTTGTATGCTAGGTTCGCAAGAGGGCGCCGGGCGGGCTGAAGCGTCCGCGTGCCTCGCCAACTGAGACTGTCGTCACCATCGCAAAAAGGAGGAGTACATGAAGTTCCAGAAAAGACTGCTCGTCGCGGCCGCCGCAGCGGCCTTCGCGCTCGGCGCGGGGACCGCGGGCGCCGCCAAGATGTACGGCCCGGGCGTGAGCGACACGGAAATCAAGATCGGCAACATCAACCCGTACAGCGGGCCCGCGTCGGCCTACGGCACGATCGGCAAGGGCATCGCCGCCTATTGGAAGATGGTGAACGACAACGGCGGCATCAACGGGCGCAAGATCGATTTCATCAGCCTGGACGACGGCTACAGCCCGCCCAAGACGGTGGAGCAGGCGAGGAAGCTGGTCGAGCAGGACCAGGTGCTGCTGATCTTCCAGTCGCTCGGCACGCCGACCAATACCGCGATTCACAAGTACATGAACGCGAAGAAGGTGCCGCAGCTGTTCGTCGCCACCGGCGCGGGCAAGTGGAACGACCCGAAGCACTTCCCCTGGACCATGGGCTGGCAGCCGTCCTACCCGGGCGAGGCGGAGATCTACGCGGCCTGGCTGCTGAAGAACAAGCCGGACGCTAAGGTGGGAATCCTTTACCAGAACGACGACTACGGCAAGGACTACCTGAACGGCTTCATCAAGGGCCTGGGCAAGCACGCCAAGAAGATGGTGGTGGCGAAGGAGTCGTACGAGGTCACCGACCCCACCGTCGATTCGCAGATCAACAAGCTCAAGGACTCGGGCGCCGACACCTTCTTCAACATCACCACGCCCAAGTTCGCCGCGCAGGCGATCCGCGCCGCCTACGACTCCGGCTGGAAACCGCTGCAGTTCCTCAACAACGTGTCGCAGTCGGTAGGCGGCGTGCTGAAGCCGGCTGGCCTGGACAAGTCGGTCGGGCTCATTACGGCTCTGTACGGGAAGGAAGCGACGGATCCGCAGTGGAAGGACGACGCCGACATGAAGGCCTGGAACGTGTGGATGGACAAGTACCTGCCGGGCGCGGACAAGACCAGCAGCTTCTACACCTACGCCTACTCGGTCGCCTACACCATGGAACAGGTGCTCAAGCGCGCTGGCGACGACCTGACGCGCAAGCACATCATGTACGTGGCCTCGCACCTGAAGGACCTGCATGTGCCGCTGCTGTTGCCGGGCGTCACGATCACCACCTCGCCAACCGACTTTGCCCCGATCCAGTGCGAGCAGCTGGCGAAGTTCAACGGCAAGGAGTGGGAGCGCTTCGGCGACGTGATCTGCCCGAAGTGAGCCTCTAGCTCTTCTTCGGCGTCGCCGCGGCCACGCGGCGGCGCTGGAGCAGCAATATCGCTCCCAGCAGCACCAGCGCTGGAACGAACAGCCATTCCTTGGCCGGGCGCGGGCGCTCGGTCTCGATTCCGGTCACGTTGAAGCCCTGCTCGAAGCCGGCCTTGTCGGCCCGGCTATTGAGCCCTACGCCCATGATCTGCGCCCCGGCGGGCGTGACCAGCACGCTCATGCCGGCCTTGCCGATGCGCCGCAGGCCGCTGCCGGGCTCGCCGAGCGGCAGCAGCACGGTCTTCATGACGTTCTTGCCTTCAATGGTCGTGCCCGCGATGCGCACCCGCAAGCCGCTGTCCGGCGGCGCGTCGGCGGCGAGGCGCACGAGCTCCTGCGGCGGCTTGACGTCGTAGCGCGGCAGCGCGAGATCGAGCCAGAAACCGGGGCGCAGGAAGGTGAAGGTCACCAGCAGCAGCAGCGCCGATTCGTACCAGCGGCTGCGGGTCAGGAACCAGCCCTGGGTCGCGGCGGCGAACACGAGCATGCCGAGCACCGCGCCCGCGATCACCACCGCCAGCTGCAGCCAGCTGCCGACGCCGATCATCAGCAGCTGCGGGTTGAAGACGAACATGAAGGGCAGGATCGCGGTCCGGCTGCTGTACCAGAACGCGGTGGCGCCGGTCCTGATCGGGTCTGCGCGCGAGATCGCCGCGGCGGCGAACGAGGCCAGCCCGACCGGCGGCGTGACATCGGCCATCAGTCCGAAATAGAACACGAACATGTGTACCGCCACCAGCGGCACGACCAGCCCCGATTGCGCGCCAAGCTCGACCACCACCGGCGCCATCAGGGTCGAGACCACGATGTAACTCGCGGTGGTCGGCATCCCCATGCCGAGCACCAGGCAGATGAATGCCACCAGCATCAGCATCAGGATGATGTTGCCGGATGAAACGGCTTCGACGAACTCGGTCATCACCAGTCCGAGGCCGGTGAGCGAAACCGTGCCGACGATGATCCCCGCCGCGGCGGTGGCGAGCGCGATGCCGATCATGTTGCGCGCGCCGCGCTCGAGACCGTCGATCAGGTCGTCCCAGCCGGCGCGGAACACGGACCACGGCAGCGGCTGGCGGCGCATCAGGGCAATGAGCGGCTTCTGGGTGAGCAGGATCACGATCAGCAGCAGCGTGGCGTAGAACGCCGACAGGCCGGGCGAGAGTTCCTCGACCATCAGGGCCCAGACCAGCAGCGCCACCGGCAGCAGGTAGTGCAGGCCGGCGAGCATCGTTTCCTTCAGCGGCGGAAGGGTCAGCACCGGCGCGTTGGGATCGTCGATGGTGAGGTCCGGCTCGGCCGCCACCACGCGCAGCACCAGCACGTAGGCGGCCGCGAGCAGGCCCAGGATCACCCACAGCGCGCCGGCGCCGAGCAGAGGCTTGAGCCAGCCCAGGCCGAAGTACACCACGTTCGCCAGCACCACGATGCCGGCAACGGTCATCAGAATGCCGAGCAGCCGGCCAAGGCGCGAAAAGTCCTTGCCGCGCGGGATCCCGGCGATTCCGGCCTTGCAGGCTTCGAGGTGGACGATGTAGAACAGCGCGATGTACGAGATGATCGCGGGCAGGAACGCATTCTTGATGATCTGGGTGTACGGCACGCCGACGTACTCGGCCATCAGGAACGCGGCCGCGCCCATCACGGGCGGCATGATCTGCCCGTCGACGCCCGCGGCGACCTCGATCGCGCCGGCCTTTTCCGCCGTGTAGCCGACCCGCTTCATGAGCGGGATGGTGAAGGTGCCGCAGGTGACGACGTTCGCCACCGACGAGCCGGAGATCATCCCCATCAGCCCGGACGACACGACCGCCGCCTTGGCCGGTCCGCCGCGCATGTGGCCGAGCAGGGCGAAGGCCGCTTTGATGAAGTAATTGCCCGCGCCGGCCTTCTCGAGCAGCGAGCCGAACAGCACGAACAGAAAGATATAGCTTGCCGAGACCCCGAGTGCGACGCCGAACACGCCCTCGGTGGTGAGCCAGTAGTGCGACACCGCCTTGGAGAGCGAGACGTCCTTGTGCGCGATCACGTCCGGCATGTGGGTGCCGGCGAAGGCATAGCCCAGCATTAGCAGCGCGATCACCGCGAGCGGCGGGCCGAGCACGCGCCGGGTCGCCTCGAGCAGCAGCAGCACGCCTACCACGGCGGTGGCCATGTCGAGCCAGGTCGGCTCGCCCGGCCGGGTCGAGATCTCGCGGTAGAACAGGAACAGGTAGGCGCCGCAGAACGCCGCCAGCAGCGCGAGCGCCCAGTCGGGCGCCGGGATCCATGCGCGCGGCGAGCGTTTGGCGAACGGAAACGCGAGGTAGGCGAGGAACAGTCCCAGTGCAAGATGCAGCGAGCGCATCTCGGTCGAGTTCAGAACGAAGACGCCGAAGGTGTACGGCAGCGGCGATGCGTACCACAGCTGCAGCAACGACCAGCCGATGCAGGTCCATGCCAGGATGCGCTTCGCGAACCCGGAGGGCTTGCGCCCTCCAAGGTCGGCTTCCTGGACCAGCGTTTCGGCGTCTGCGCCGAGGCTCACTTGATGAGGCCTTTCTCCCGGTAATAGCGCGCAGCGCCTTCATGCAGCGGCGCCGAGAGGCCGTCTTTCACCATGTGCTCCGGATCGAGGTGCGCGAACGCCGGGTGCAGCTTCTTGAATTCGTCCAGGTTGTCGAACACCGCCTTGGTGATGGTGTAGACGATGTCGGCCGGGACTTTGCTCGAGGTGACCAGCGTCGCCAACACGCCGTAGGTGTGGGTCGGCTGCGGGTTGTTGGCATACAGGCCGCCGGGGATGGTCGCGTAGGCGTAATAGGGATGCTCTTTCACCAGCTTGTCGATCGCCGGGCCGGTGAGCGAGATGAGCTGCGCGCCGCAGGTCGTGGTCGGGTCCTGGATGTTGGCCGAAGGGTGGCCCACGCCGTAGAAGAAGCCGTCGATCTTGTTGTCGCACAGCGCCGGGCCGTGCTCGTCGGCCTTGAGCTCGGAGGCGAGCGAGAAGTCGGACATCTTCATGTGCAGCGCGGTGAGCAATTCCTCCATCGCCGCGCGCGTGCCCGAGCCGGGGTTGCCGACGTTGAAGCGCTTGCCCTTGAAGTCGGTGAAGGTCTTGATGTTGGCTTCCTTGCGCGCGACCACGGTGAACGGCTCGGGGTGGACCGAGAACACCGCACGCAGGTTCTTGTCGGGCTGTGCGAACTTCCCCGTCCCGTGGTAGTCCTGGTACTGGACGTCCGACTGGGCCATGCCGAAGTCGAGCTCGCCGGCCTTGATCGTGTTCACGTTGTAGACCGAGCCGCCGGTCGATTCGACAGAGCAGCGGATGCCGGTCTTGGCGCGGTCCTTGTTGACCAGGCGGCAGATCGCACCGCCCACGGCGTAGTACACACCCGTGATGCCGCCGGTGCCGATGGTGACGAAGCGCTGCTCCGCGGCCGATGCGAGCGGCGAGGCAAGCATGCAGGCCGCGGCGAGGCCCGCCGCAAATGCGGCGGCGACACGGACAGGGCGCGTTTGAAGACGGGTTGTTCGCATGACGGTGATCCTCCAGATTGATTTGACGTTTGTTGCGCGGGTCGGCGCGAAGCGTCCCGGCTGACTGGAGTGTAAGAGATATTGTGTCCAAGGCATATACTTGAGCGCATGGCGGCATCCAGGCCGAGCAGGGGGCCGGACCTCATCACCCAGGTTGCGCGGCTGGCCCGCGGCCAGCTCGATGCGACCCAGGCGGCGCTTGCGGAAGCGTTCGCACGCCTTTACTACGGCGGCGCGGATCCGTTCGAGCTCGACGAGCGCGACCCGGCCGACCTCGCAGGCGCGGCGGCCGCGCACCTCGATCTCGGCCGGCGCTTTTCCGGCGATGCGCCCAAGCTGCGCATTTACAACCCGCGCCTCGACGCGCAGGGCTGGCAGAGCACGCACACCGTGCTGCAGATCGTGGGCCACGACATGCCCTTCCTGGTCGACTCGAGCACCATGGAGATCAATCGCCAGGGGCTCGCGCTGCATCTCGTGGTCCACCCCGTGATGCGCGTGGTGCGCGACGCGAAGGGCCGGCTGCAGTCGGTCGCGGCGCCGGGAACCGCGGGCGACGGGCGCCTCGAATCGTTCATCCACCTCGAGGTCGACCGGCAGACCGACCCCGCGCGCCTGCACGAGATCGAGCAGGGGTTCGAACGCGTGCTGCGCGACGTGCGCGCCACGGTCGAGGACTGGAAGCCGATGCAGGAGCGGCTGCGCGGGCTGATCACCGAGATCGACACTGCGCGTCCGCCGCTGCCGGCGGAAGAGGTGGACGAGGGGCGTGCTTTCCTCGAGTGGCTGCTCGACAACCACATCACGCTGCTCGGCTACCGCGACTACGATCTGGTGACCGAGGGGGGCGAGGACGTGCTGCGTGTGGTCAGGGGCTCGGGGCTCGGCATCCTGCGCGAAAGCGAGGGCACGACCGTTTCCACGAGCTTTGCCACGCTGCCGCCGGAGACGCGCGCGCACGCGCGCCGGCCGGAACTGCTGGTGCTGTCGAAGGCCAACGCGCGCGCCACGGTGCACCGCCCGGGCTACCTTGACTACGTCGGGGTCAAGCGCATCGATGCCGAGGGCCGCGTGACCGGCGAGCGGCGCCTGCTCGGGCTGTATACGCACACGGTCTACACCGCCAACCCGCGCGACATCCCGGTGCTGCGGCGCAAGCTTGCGCAGGTCCAGGCGCGGGCGGGTTTCCTGCCGGCGAGCCACGACGGCAAGGCGCTTGCCTCGATTCTGGAGGACTACCCGCGCGACGAGCTGATGCAGATCGAGCCGGGCGAGCTCTACGCGCACGCAATCGCCATTCTTCAGCTGGGCGAGCGCCAGAGGACGCGCGTGCTGGTGAGACGCGACGCGTACGGCCGCTTCGTCACTTTTCTGCTCTACGTGCCGCGCGACAAGTACAACACCGAGCAGCGCCAGCGCTTCCAGCGCATCCTGGCCGAGGCCTTCGACGGCACGGCGAGCGAGTTCAGCGTCAGCCTGTCCGAGTCGCCGCTGGCGCGCATCTTCATGGTGGTGCGCACCCGGCCCGGGGCGGTGCCCGAGGTCGACGTGCGCGAGCTCGAGCGCCGCATCGTGGCCGCGACGCGCCGCTGGGAGGACGAGCTGCAGGCGCTGCTGATCGAGCGCGCCGGCGAGGAGCGCGGCAACCTGCTGTTCACGCGTTACGGCCAGGCCTTTCCCGCGGGCTACCGCGAGGACCATCCGGTGCGAAGCGCGCTGCTCGATCTCGAGATGATGGACGCGCTCGGCGCGCCGCCCGCGCTGGGCATGACCCTGCACCGGCCGCTCGCCGCGGATCCCGGCACGCTCCGGTTCCGGCTGTTCCGCTCCGGCGCGCCGGTCGCGCTCTCGGACGCGCTGCCGATTCTGGAGAACCTTGGCGTGCGCGTGATCGACGACCGGCCTTATCACATCCAGCCCGCGGACGGGCGCACGGTGTGGATCGTCGACTTCGGTCTCGCGCTGCCCGGCGAGGCGGAGGTGGCGCTCGACCGGGTGCGGCCGCTGTTTCACGAGGCGTTCGAAGCGATGTGGTCCGGCCGCGTCGAGCCCGACAACCTGAACCAGCTGGTGCTCGCCGCCGAGCTCTCGGCGCGCGAGATCGCGATCCTGCGCGCCTACACCCGCTACCTGCGCCAGGCCGGAATCCCGTTCAGCCTGGCCTACATGCAGCAGACGCTGGTGGCGCACGCGGGGCTCGCGCGGCGCCTGGTGGCACTATTCTCGGCGCGCTTCGACCCGGCGCGCGCCTCGGCCGAGGCCGAGCAGAAGCTGCTGCGGGAGATCGAGTCCGGGCTCGAGCTGGTGCCGAGCCTGGACGACGACCGCATCCTGCGGCGTGTGCTCGAGACGATGTGCGCCACCACGCGCACCAACGCCTTCCAGCGCGCGCGCGACGGCTCGCTCAAGCCCTACATCTCGCTCAAGTTCGACCCGCGCAAAGTGCCCGAGCTGCCCGAGCCGCGGCCGATGTTCGAGATCTTCGTCTACGCGCCGCGGGTCGAGGGCGTGCACCTGCGCGGCGGGCGGGTGGCGCGCGGGGGCTTGCGCTGGTCGGACCGGCGCGAAGACTTCCGCACCGAGGTGCTCGGCCTGATGAAGGCGCAGATGGTGAAGAACGCGGTCATCGTGCCGGTCGGCTCGAAGGGCGGCTTCGTGGTTAAGCAGCCGCCGCCGGGCGGGGAGCGCGAGGCGCTGCTGAAGGAAGGCATCGAGTGCTACCAGACTTTCCTGCGCGGCCTGCTCGACCTGACCGACAACCTGGTCGACGGCAAGCCGGTGCCGCCGCCCGAGGTCGTGCGCCACGACGCCGACGACGCCTATCTGGTGGTCGCCGCCGACAAGGGCACGGCGAGCTTCTCCGACATCGCCAACGGCGTTGCCGCGGAGTACGGCTTCTGGCTCGGCGACGCCTTCGCCTCGGGCGGCTCGGCCGGCTATGACCACAAGAAGATGGGCATCACCGCGCGCGGCGCCTGGGAGTCGGTCAAGCGCCACTTTCGCGAGCTGGGCGTCGATACCCAGTCGCAGCCTTTCACCGTGGCCGGCATCGGCGACATGTCGGGCGACGTGTTCGGCAACGGCATGCTGCTGTCGCGCCACATCAGGCTGGTCGCCGCCTTCGACCACCGCCATATCTTCATCGATCCCGAACCGGATGCCGAGGCGGGTTTCAGCGAGCGCGAGCGCCTGTTTGCGCTGCCGCGCTCGTCCTGGGCCGACTACGACGCGAAGCTGATCTCCAAGGGCGGCGGCGTCTGGCCGCGCAGCGCCAAGTCGATCCGCCTCTCGGCCGAGGCGCGCCGCGCGCTCGGCACCGAAGCCGCATCGCTCGCGCCGGCCGAGCTGGTGAGCGCGATCCTCAGGGCGCCGGTCGACCTGCTGTACAACGGCGGCATCGGCACCTACGTCAAGTCGAGCCGCGAGAGCCACGCCCAGGTCGGCGACCGCGCGAACGACGCCTTGCGCGTCGACGGCGCCGAGCTGCGCTGCAAGGTGGTGGCCGAGGGCGGCAACCTCGGCCTGACCCAGCTCGGGCGCATCGAGTACGCGCTCGCCGGCGGGCGCGTCAACACCGACGCGATCGACAACTCGGCCGGGGTGGACTGCTCCGATCACGAGGTCAACATCAAGATCCTGCTCGACGCCGCGGTGCGCGAGGGCGAGCTCACGCTCAAGCAGAGGAACCGGCTGCTGGCCGAGATGACCGAAGAGGTCGGGGCGCTGGTGCTGCGCGACAACACCTTCCAGACCCAGAGCCTGTCGGTGGCGGGGCTGGCGGCGCCGCAGCTGCTCGACCAGCAGGCGCGCTTCATCCATGCCCTCGAGGCATCCGGGCGGCTCAAGCGCCGGATCGAATTCCTGCCCTCGGAGGCCGAGATCGCCGAGCGCAAGTCCAGGCGGCTCGGCCTGACGGCGCCGGAGCGCGCGGTGCTGCTGGCCTACTCGAAGATGGCGCTCTACGAGGAGCTGCTCGCCTCCGATATCGCCGACGAGCCGACCATCGCCGGGGCGTTGGAGCGCTATTTTCCCCATCCGTTGCGCGCGCGCTTCGCGCGCCACATCCAGGCGCACGCGCTGCGACGCGAAATCATCGCCACCTACGTCACCAACAGCATGGTCAACCGCGTCGGCAGCACCTTCGTGCATCGCATGCGCGAGGAGACCGGCGCCGGCAGCGCGGAAGTGGTGCGCGCCTACATGGTGGCGCGCGAGGCCTACGGCATGGTGGCCTACTGGCAGGCGACCGAGGCGCTCGACGTCAAGGTGCCGGATCGCAAGCAAGGCGCCTTGCTGCTCGAATCGGGGCGCCTTGTCGTGCGTGCCACGCTCTGGCTGCTGCGCAACCGCAAGCACCTGGCGGACGTCGCGGGGGCGATCGCGCATTTCCGTCCCGGCATCGAGGCGCTCGCCGCGCTGCTGCCGGGCGTGCTGGCGGAGCCCGAGCGCGAGGCCTACGAGAAGACCCGCGCGGACTGCGCCGAGGCGGGAGTGCCGGGGGCGCTCGCAGCGCAGGTGGCGGGCTTCGACGCGCTGGCGGCCGCGCCCGACCTGGTCGAGGTCGCCGAAGCGCTGGGGCGCAGCGTCGAAGACGTTGCGGCGGCCTATTTCGCGCTCGGCGGGCGGCTCGAGTTCCCGTGGCTGCGCGCGCGCGTGGCAGGGCTCGCCGCCGACAGCCACTGGCAGGCGCTGGCGAAGGCGGCGCTGCGCGACGACCTCGCGAGCATGCAGCGCCAGCTGACGGCGGACGCGCTGCGCGGCGCGGCGGGCAAGGGCAATGCCGCGCAGGAGATCGGCGACTGGGAGCAGGGCAACAGCGCGCTGCTCGAGCGCTTCCGCCAGGTGCTCGCCGACCTGAGGGCGCAGGGCGTGCTCGATCTCGCCATGGCATCGGTCGCCATGCGCGAGCTGCGCAACATTTCGGCCCGCTCCTAGCGGGCGGCGCCTAGCCCTGGGCCAGCGCGGCGTCCACCGCGGCGCCGAGCCGGTGCACGATCTCGTCGATTTCGGCCGGGGTGCAGATGAACGGCGGCGCGAGCAGCACGTGGTCGCCGGCGCGGCCGTCGATGGTGCCGCCCATCGGGTAGACCATC
>DAHVFK010000081.1 GCA_027317055.1 Betaproteobacteria bacterium
GTCTAGGAGCGGCCGCCAAAGCACGGAAGGATCGAATGGTTATATGCATGTGCGCATTCGGTATTTCAGCCCGGGCGCGGCGCGGCCTAGGCTGCGCGCCCATGTACCGCTACGACGAAATCGACCAGCGGCTGGTGGACGAGCGCGTCGCCCAGTTCCGCGACCAGACCCGGCGCTACCTCGCCGGCGAGCTCGACGAGGAAGAGTTCAAGGCGCTGCGGCTGAGGAACGGCCTGTACCTCCAGCGCCACGCACCGATGCTGCGCGTCGCGATCCCCTACGGCCTGCTGTCGGCCGCGCAGCTCAGGAAGCTCGCGCACATCGCGCGCCGCTACGACCGCGGCTACGGCCACTTCAGCACGCGCCAGAACATCCAGTTCAACTGGCCCAGGCTCGAGGACGTGCCCGAGATCCTGGCTGAGCTCGCCACGGCGCAGATGCACGCGATCCAGACCTCGGGCAACACCATCCGCAATATCACCTGCGACCACTTCGCCGGCATCGCGCCCGACGAACTGATCGACCCGCTGGTGTGGTGCGAGCTGCTGCGCCAGTGGTCGACGTTCCACCCCGAATTCGCCTACCTGCCGCGCAAGTTCAAGATCGCCGTCTCCGGCAGCCCGGCCGACCGCGCCGCGATCCTGGTGCATGACATCGGCCTTGCCGCCGTCATGGGGACAGACCCCGATTCGAAGGAATCGGGGTCTGTCCCCGGTTTTCGCGTCGCGGTCGGCGGGGGCCTCGGCCGCACCCCGATCGTCGGCCACGTCATCCGCGAATTCCTGCCCTGGCGCCACCTGCTGAGCT
This sequence comes from Betaproteobacteria bacterium, assembly GCA_027317055.1. GTDB lineage: Bacteria > Pseudomonadota > Gammaproteobacteria > Burkholderiales > SG8-39 > DAHVFK01. The sequence continues at coordinate 808 of DAHVFK010000081.1, forward strand.
ATCTCGAAGCGATCCTGCGCGTCTACAACCGCCGCGGCCGGCGCGACAACATCCACAAGGCGCGCATCAAAATCCTGCTCAAGGAACTCGGCCCCGAAGCCTTCACACACGAAGTGGAAGCCGAGTGGGCCCACCTCAAGGACGGCCCCGCGACGCTGACGCAGAATGAAGTGCGACGGATCGAAAGTCGATTCACCAAACCGAACTATGATCAAAATCGGGGTCAGACCACGTTTTCCGAAAAACGTGGTCTGACCCCGATTTTCGACGCCTGGGAGCGGCGCAACGTCCATCCGCACAAATTGCCCGGCTACAGCGCGGTGACGCTGTCGCTGAAAAAGACCGGCGTGCCGCCGGGTGACGTCAGCGCGCAACAGATGGACGCAATCGCCGACCTGGCCGAGCGCTACAGCTTCGGCGAGCTGCGCGTCACGCACGAGCAGAACCTGGTGTTCGCCGACGTCGCGCGCTCGGACCTGCCCGCGCTGTGGCAGGCGCTGCGCGCGGCGGGCCTCGCGACGCCCAACATCGGCTTGCTGACCAACATCATCTCCTGCCCGGGGGGCGACTTCTGCTCGCTCGCCAACGCGCGCTCGATCCCCATCGCGGAGGCGATCCAGCGCCGCTTCGAAGACCTGGACTACCTGTTCGACATCGGCGAGCTCGACCTCAACATCTCGGGCTGCATCAACGCCTGCGGCCACCATCACGTCGGCCATATCGGCATCCTCGGCGTCGACAAGCACGGCGAGGAGTTCTACCAGCTCGAGATCGGCGGCTCTCAGGGCGCGCAGGCCGCGCTCGGACGGGTGCTCGGGCCGGCGCTGCGCGCGGCCGAGGTGCCGCAGGCGATCGAGCGCCTGATCGAGGTCTACCTCGCGCGGCGCGAGGCGGACGCCGAGCGCTTCGTCGACGTCGTGCGCCGGATCGGAATCGAGCCATTCAAGGAGCATGTCTATGCCAAAGATCATCAAGAATCGCCGGATCGGGGACGACGGCTGGCGACTGCTTGACGCCGACGCGCTGCTCGCGCCCGGCGAGAACGGCTTCGTACCGGACCTGCCCGCCGGGGACGTGATCGCGCCGCTCAGGCTCTGGCGGCTACGCCGCGACGAGCTGATCGGTCGCGCGGGACGGGTCGGGGTGCTGCTCGCGGCGCACGACGCGCCGGAGGCGATCACACCCGACCTAGGGCATTTCGCGCTCGTGGCGGTGCGCTTCGACAAGTTCGGCGACGGCCGCGGTTATTCCCTGGCGCGCCTGCTGCGCGAGCGCTACGGCTGGGACGGGGAGCTACGCGCAACCGGTGCGATCGGCCGCGATCAGCTCCTGTTTCTGTCGCGCTGCGGCTTCGACGCCTTCGAGCTCGCCGATGAATCGCGCCTCGCCCCGGCGTTCGCCGCGTTCGAGGAATTCAGCGAGGCCTATCAGGCGTCGGTCGAGCAGCCCCTGCCGCTGTTCCGGCGCCGCGCCGCGCCCGGCGCGTTCATGCTGAGCGACGAGGAGACTGATTACACTGCCCCCGCGGGGGTGGCTCCTTGAAGGGCGTCGTTTACCTCGTCGGCGCCGGTCCCGGCGCGCCCGATCTCCTCACGCTGCGCGCTGCGCGCCTGCTCGCCAGGGCGGACATCGTATTTCACGACGCGCTGGTCCACCCCGATACGCTCGCGCTCGCGGCGCGCGCCGAGAGGATCGCGGTCGGCAAGCGCTCGGGCAGGCACTCGACCGCGCAGCGCTTCATCAACAAGCGCCTGGTCGATGCGGCGCGCAAGCACGGCGTGGTGGTGCGGCTGAAGGGCGGCGATCCGATGTTGTTCGGCCGGGCGCAGGAGGAGATCGACGCGCTCGCCGCCGCGGGCGTGCGGTACGAAGTGGTGCCCGGAGTGAGCGCCGCGTTCGCCGCCGCGGCCGAGCTCGGCGTGTCGCTCACCCGGCGCGGCGCCGCGCGCGGGGTGATCTTCGCGACGCCGCGCGCCGGGGACGGCGAGGCGCCTTCGCAGTGGGCCGAGTCCGTGCGCGCCGCCGACAGCGCGGTGCTGTACATGGCGGCGGGCGAGGCCGAGCGGGTGCGCTGCGAGCTGATCGCCGCGGGCGTGCCGCCTCGCACTCCGGCGGCGATCGTCGAAAGCGCCTCGCTGCCCGGTTCGCGGGTGCAGGCCGGCTCGCTCGACGCGCTGCCGCAGCTGGCCTCGCAGCTCGGCGCGGGGCCGGCGCTGGTGATGCTGGGCGAGGTGTTCGCCGCTGTCGAGGGCGCGCAGCGCTCGCTGCCGCTGCTGCGCCAAGGACGCGCCGCGGGAAGCTGAGCGATGGACCGCGGCGCACTGATTCTGTTCGCCCACGGCGCGCGCGACCCGGGCTGGGCCGCGCCGCTCGAGCAGCTCGCCGCCGCACTCGCCGCGCGCGCGCCGCAGCTCGAAGTGCGGCTCGCCTACCTCGAGCACAGTGCGCCCGACCTCGAGACGGCGCTCGGCGCGCTCTCGGCCGAAGGCTGCCGCGCGGCGAGCGTGCTGCCGGTGTTCCTCGGGGTGGGCGGCCACCTCAAGCGCGACCTGCCGCTACGGCTCGCCGCGGCGCGCGCGCGCTGGCCGTGGCTCCAGCTCAGGCTGGCGCCTGCGCTGGGCGAGATGCCGGGGGTGGCGGTGGCGCTCGCCGCCGAAATCGCGCGCGATCTCAGCGCGCCGCGGCGCCGCGCCGCGCCAGCGCGCGCAGCGCGAGCCAGGCCGCGTAGAGCGCGAGCCCGGCGAACCAAAGCAGCGACCACTCGGCGATCGACAAACCGAGGAAGCGCCAGTGCACCTCGGCGCACTGGCCCGAGCCGCGCACGAGAAAAGTGAGGGTGCGCGAGATGGGGAAGTGCTCGATCATGAACTGCAGGTCCGGGCCGCACTGCGGCACCTGGTCGGGCGGCAGGTGCTGCAGCCAGACCTGGCGCGCCGCGGTGGCGCCGCCTGCGAGCGCGAACACGAGCCCCAGCCCGCCGTAAAGAAAGTTCCAGCGGCGCCGCGGCGCGTGGATCGCGCCGGCGAGGAACGCGAGCGCGAACAGGGCGTAGAACACACGCTGCACCAGGCACAGCGGGCAGGGGTCCTGCCCCTGGAAGTATTGCAGCACGTAGGCGTAGCCGAGCAGCCCGCCGCAGGCGAGCGCGCCGAGCGCGTAGGCCCAGCGAGTCGGGATGTTGAGCGGATTGATCATGCCGGGGCTGCCACCTGCTGCTCGATCATACCGAAGATAGAGCGCCCCTCGGCGTCGCGCATCTCGAGCCGCACCGTGTCGCCGTACTTGAGGAACGGCGTGGCGGCCTCGCCGCGCTTGATGATCTCCTCCGCGCGGCGCTCGAACAGGCAGCCGGCGCCGGTCTTGCGGTCGCGGTTGGAGACCGTGCCCGAGCCCACCAGGGTGCCGGCGCGCAAGGGGCGTGTCGCCGCCGCGTGCTCGATCAGGCGCGCGAAGTGAAACTGCATGTCCTTGCCTGCGTTCGGCTCGCCGAGCAGCTCGCCGTTGACTTCGATCCGCAGCGGCAGATCCACGCGCTTGCCGTCCCAGGCCGCACCCAGCTCGTCGGGCGTCACCGCCACCGGCGAGAGCGCCGAGGGCGGCTTGGACTGGAAGAAACCGAACCCCTTCTCGAGCTCCTTCGGCACCAGGTTGCGCAGCGAGACGTCATTCAACAGCACGAACAGCCGTATATGCGCGGCCGCCTTGTCGCGCTCGACGCCCAGCGGCACGTCGCCGGTCACCACCGCGATCTCGGCTTCGAGGTCGATGCCGAGGTCCTCGGCGGCGACGATGTCGTCGCGCGCACCGAGAAAAGGGTCGGAGCAGCCCTGGTACATCATCGGCTCGCTCTTCCACCAGGAGGGTAGCTCCTGCTTGCGGGATTTGCGGATCAGCTCGGCGTGGACCAGGAAGCTCGACGCGTCGGCGAACTGGTATGCGCGCGGCAGCGGCGCCATGAGCTGCGCCGGATCGAGCTCGAGGGCGCGCGCCGAGGGCCTGTCGTTCAGCTCGTTGTACAGCTGCTCGAGCTGCGGCGCGCAGTAGCCCCAGTCGTCGAGCGCGGCCTGCAGCGTCGGCGCCACGTGGTCGGCCTTGAGAGCGCGCGCGAGGTCGCGCGAGGCCACCAGCAGCGTGCCGTCGCGGGTGCCGTCTTTGAGGGTGGCAAGCTTCATCGATCGCGTGCAAGTGAGAAGGCGCGGATTATCGCAGAATTCGCCTATCATCTGCCCACCGACAGAGGACACGCCATGATCCCGCGCACGATATTCGGCCCCGAGCACGAGACCTTCCGCGACAGCGTGAAGCGCTTCATGGACGAGGAGGTCAAGCCGCACGAGGAGCGCTGGCAGGAGCAGGGCTACGTCGATCGCGAGGTGTGGCAGAAGGCGGGCGCGAACGGTTTTCTGTGCGCGAGCATGCCCGAGCAGTACGGCGGCGCGGGCGCCGATCGCCTGTACAGCATCATCCTGATGGAAGAGCAGGCGCGCGCGAACTCTTCGTCGCTCGGCTTCGGCTTGCACTCCGAGATCGTCGCGCCGTACCTGCTGCGCTACGGCAACGAGCACGTCAAGCGCCGCTACCTGCCGAAGATGGCCGCGGGCGAGTGGATCGGCGCGATCGCGATGAGCGAGCCGGGCGCGGGCTCGGACCTGCAGGCGATCAAGACCGGCGCGGTGAAGAAGGGCGACAAGTACCTCGTCAACGGCTCCAAGACCTTCATCACCAACGGCTGGCACTGCGACCTGGTGATCGTGGTCGCGAAGACCGACCCCGCCAAGGGCGCCAAGGGCACCAGCCTGATCGTGGTCGACACCTCGATGAAGGGCTTCAGCAAGGGCAAGCGGCTGAAAAAAATGGGCCTCAAGGGCCAGGACACCTCGGAGCTGTTCTTCGACAACGTCGAGGTGCCGGCGGCGAACCTGCTCGGGCAGGAGAACAACGGCTTCATCTACCTGATGCAGGAGCTGCCCTGGGAACGGATGCAGATCGCGATCGGCGCGATCGCCAAGGCCGAGGCCGCGATCGGCTGGACCATCGACTACGTGCGCGAGAGGAAAGCCTTCGGCAAGACCGTGGCGACTTTCCAGAACACCCGCTTCAAGCTGGCGGAACTGGCCACCGAAGCCCAGGTCGCGCGCGTGTTCGTCGACAAGTGCATCGAGCTGCTGATGGCCGGGCAGCTGGATGCCGCCACCGCCTCGATGTGCAAATACTGGTGCTCCGACATCGAGTGCAAGATCATCGACGAGTGCCTGCAGCTGCACGGCGGCTACGGCTTCATGTGGGAATACCCCATCGCGCGCGCCTACGTCGACGCCCGCGTGCAGCGCATCTACGGCGGCACGAACGAGATCATGAAAGAAGTCATCAGCCGCTCGCTGGGGCTGGGAGAGAAGTAAAACCGGGGACAGACCCCATTTTCGCGTAGTCAATCTATCAGGAGAGATGGTCACATGTTCATCAAGCGAATTGCACTGTTCGTCGCCTGCGTGGCGCTTTCGGGTTCCGCCCTGGCGCAGGATCCCTACGGAACTTCCAAGTTCGAGAGCTATCCCGACATCGACCAGGTCAAGCAGCTCAAAGTCGTGTGGGACTTCAACTTCCAGGACCCGAAGTCCGTCGGCGTGGTGCTGAACAACCTCAATGCGCTGCTCAAGGCGACCCAGGAGTTCGGACCGCACGAGATCGACCCGATCAAGGTGGTGATCGTCTCGCACGGACCGGAAGTGGTGCTGTGGGCGAAGAAGAACTACGCCAAGTACAAGACGATCGTCGATCGCGCCGCCAGCTTCGCCAAGCAGGGGGTGCGCTTCGAGGTGTGCCGCAACGACGCCGCGGCGCTCGGCTTCAAGCCCGAGGACCTGCACGGTTTCGTGACCGTGATCCCGGCCGGCCCGTACGCGCTCACGTACTGGCAGAACAAGGGCTACGCCTACATCGCGATCGGCGCGACCGTGCCGACCTCGCCATTCAGCCAGTACAACAAGGAAGATTTGGGCAAGAAGCGCTGAGTGGCGAAATCGGGGTCTGACCCCGATTTTCAAAGCCGCCGGAAGCCTTCGCGCAACCCCTCGAAAGGCGTGAAGCCCTCCTGCCCGCGCGCGGCGCCGATCGAGGCGTCGTAGCCGAAGCCGTGCCCGCCGCCCGGAGCGAGGCGCAGCAGATCGCCCGCGCCTGCGGCGCCGTGGGCGAGGTCCTCGTCGCCGCTGCCCAGCTTCTCGACGGCGCGCGCGACGCGCTCCCAGCTGCGCCGGATCTCCTCTGGCGAAAGCACCTCCTGCGGCTTGCGGCGCTCGAGCTCGCGCGCGAGCAGGCTGAAGTCGAACTGCGGCGGCCTGGCCAGGCGCTCGCGCAGGCTGTCGAACAGTTGGCCGTGCCCGCGGCGCTCGTGCGCGTCTTGGCGCTCGTGCTCGTGGCGGTCGTCGTGCTCGTCGCGATCGTGGTCCCTGTCGTGGGGGTGGCCATGATGCTCGCCGCCGCCCGTCGCCGGCGGCGGCTCGGCTTCGAGGATGTCGAGCGTGAAATCGCCCGCCGCGCTCGCGCCCGCCAAGTCGGTGGCGACGACGCGCAGCAGGTAGCTGCCGCCGTCGGCGTATCCCGGCGCGGCGCTGAAGCTCTGGTTCGCGGGATCGAAGGCGAGCCACCCGGGCAGCGCGCCACCGTCGGCGAGCGTCGCCGCGTAGGCGAGCGCGTCGCCCGCGTCGACGTCGGCAAAGGCGCCGGCGACCGAGAACGAGAGCGCCGCGCCTTCCTGCCCGCTCTGGTCCGCTAGCGGCGCAACGAGGTAAGGCGGGTCGTTGACGTTCACCACGTCGAGCGCGAAGGTGCCGGCGGCCGACTCGCCCGCGCCGTCGGTGGCCGTGACGCTGATCCGGACCGTGCCGACCTCGTCGTTGCCCGGCGTGCCGAAGAAGGTCGCGCTTGCGGGGTCGAACTGCAGCCATTGCGGGACCTCGGCGCCGAAGGCGAGCGCGTCGCCGAGGTCCGGATCGACGAAGCTGCCGGCAGGCAGGGTGAAGATGAACGGCTCGTCTTCCAGCGCCGCCTGATCGGGAATCGGCGCGGCCAGCCGCGGCGGCCGGTTCGGCTGCGCGAGCACGATCGGCTGCGGCTCGGCGCCGAACGCGGGATCGGCGAGCACCGAGCGCAGCTGGTCGGTGGAGAGCGCGCCGGTCGAGCCGGTCGTCGCGTACTGCCACGCGATCGCGCCGCCGATGCCGTCCGTGTCGCTGTCGGAGATCCTGTTCGCCTCGAGGGCGTCACCGAGCGGTCCGGGCACGCCGATCGCGGCGGTGAAGTCGTAAAGGTGCACCGAGCCGAAAAGCTGCAGCGTGATCTCGGGCCACGCGGAGGGGTCGGCCTCCCACTGGCGCGTGAGGCGGATCGACCCGGCGCCGGCGACGTCGAGCAGCAGGTCGGCGCCGTCCTGCGCGAGCGACAAATCGTCCGGCTGCACGCCGCCGCCGATCGAGAGTGTCATCGCGCCGGCGGCGTAGACCGTGTCGTTGCCGTCGCCGGGGTTGAACGCGATCACGCCGCCGTCGCCGTAGTGGTCGATCCAGTCGTCGCCCGCACCGCCGATCGCGAGCGTCGCGCCTTCCTCGTAGAGGTAGTCGTCGCCGGGCCCCGCGTCGAGCAGATTGTTGCCTTCGCCCCAAGCCTCGAGGTCGTCCGCCCCGGGGCCGCCGCGCACGATGTCGTTGCCCGCGCCCGTTTCGACGTAGTCGTCGCCGGCGAGCGCGTCGATCAGGTCGTCGCCGTCGCTGCCGAAGATGGCGTCGTCGCCGGGGGTGCCGGGCGCCGGCTCGAAGCGCGCCTCCATCTCGTCCGCGCTCCAGAACGTGCCGTCGGCGAATTCGATCCCGGCCAGGCGCCGCGCGTCGCCGAGCAGCCAGTCCGGCACCTCGATCCTGGTGGCGCTGCCGCGCACCCAGGCCGACACGTCGGAATAACCGTGGCTGATGAGCACGTCCTGCGGCTCGAGCCCGTCCGCGGCCCGGATCCGGTCGGCGCTCGAGGGCCAGGCCCAGAAATTCGGATTCTCGACCGTGTCGTGATCGCCGCCCGGCCGCAGGACATACGCGTCCGCGCCGTCGCCGCCCTGCAGCCGGTCGTCTCCCGAGCCGCCATCCAGGACGTCGTCGCCGCCTTCGCCGTAGAGCGCATCCCGATAGCCGTCGAGGCCCAGCAGCAGGTCGTCGCCTTCGGTGCCGTGCAGCTCGAGCCCGGCCGCGCTGAGCGCCGCGGCCTCGAGCTCGCCGTCGAAAGCAAAGCGCAGAGCCGTGGGCGGCGTCATGCCGTCCGCGCCGTACCAGCCGGCGACGCGCCCCTGGGTGCTGCCCTCGCCGACGCTGAGCAGCAAGTCGGTGCCCTCGCGCGAGATCTGCACCTCGTAGGCGCGGATGAAATCGTCGAGCACGATCGCCTGGTAGGTCGGCGCGATCAGGTGCAGCCCCGTGTCGCGGCCGATGTGGTACTCGCCGGCGAGCGGCAGCACGCTTGCCTGCGCGAGCACCTCTTCTAGCGTGTGCGCTGAGCCGTCGTCGAACTCGAACGCCTCGATGCCCTCGCCCGGGCGGTCTGCCCCGGGCAGCGCGAGGTCGAAGCCGCCTGCGCCCCAGCGCGCCGAGAGCGTGCCGCCGTCGTACCAGGGCAGCTCGGGATGCGCCTCGGCCGATGCCGCCGGCACGCTGACCCTCAGCGCGAGGTCGCCGAGCGCGACGCCGGGGCCGAAGCGCACCACGTCGCGCTCCGTCGCATCGGTGCCCGAATCCTCGATGCGGTCGACGCCGTACTCGGTGCCAGCGTAGTAGTAGGCGTCCGAGCCGCCGCGGCCATCGGCGCGGTCGGCTCCGTCGCCGCCTTCGAGCAGGTCGTCCCAGCCGGCGCCCGTGAGCGAGTCGTCGCCGCCGCCGCCGCGCAGCGCGTTGCGCAGGTTGGCGCGGCCCTCGAGCGTGTCGTCGCCGTTCGAGCCTCGCGTCTCGAGCGCGGGCAGCAGCGCGACGAACTGCTTCGTGCTCCAGCTCTCGCCGTCTGCGAAGTCGATTCCGCCCAGCTCGAAGCCGTCCATGTCGATCGACACCGCGTCGCCGATCGGCGTGTAGGTGAGCGTCGCCATGAGCGTGCCGCTGTCGAGCGCGGCGGCGAGATCCTCGGGCAGGGTGCCGGAGGCGAAGCGGATGCGGTTCGTGCCCTCGCGGTCCTCGATCGTGTCGCGGCCGTAGCCGAAGCCGAGCAGGTAGCTGTCGTTGCCCGCGCCGCCGCGCAGCACGTCCGCGCCCGCGCCGCCGTCGAGCAGGTCGTCGCCCCCGCCGCCGTCAATCCTGTCCGCGCCCGCACCGCCATAGAGAAGATCGTCGCCCGCGCCGCCCGCGAGCGCGTCGTTGCCGGCCTCGCCGTAGAGGACGTCGTCGCCGTCGCCGCCGTCCAGGGCGTCGTCGCCGCTTCCGCCCTCGAGCAGGTCGTTGCCGGGACCGCCGAAGAGTTGGTCGTCGCCTGCGCCGCCGTAGAGCGTGTCGTCGCCCGCCCCGGCGTCGAGGAAGTCGTCCCCCTCGCCGCCGTCGAGGATGTCGTTGCCGTGCAGTTCCTCGGGCAGGTAGGGCGCGTCGCCGTAGAGCGTGTCGTCGCCGTCGCCGCCGATCAGGGAGTCATCGCCCCCCTCGCCGTAGAGCACGTCGTTGCCCGCGCCGCCGTCGAGCAGGTCGTTGCCGCTCTGCTCCACCGCGCTGCCGTAGGCGGCGGACGTTCCGATCACGCCCGCGGTGACGAGCAGGGTGCCGGGCACCGTGCGCTGGTTCGGCTGCTCGTAGCGCCCGAAGTCGCCCGCCATCAGGTCG
>DAHVFK010000082.1 GCA_027317055.1 Betaproteobacteria bacterium
GCATCCTCGAGCTCCACAATGGCGTCGGAGGCAAGTTGCTCGCCGCGCCATTCATGCCGATGGATGCACCAGGCGTACGGCGCGACACGCGTCGCGATCAGCCGAAGCAAGGTCAGGCCGTCGAAGAGGTAGCGGCGCCACAGCGAAGGCTCCTGCCCGATCCGCCAGAGCCATTCCAGCCCTGCGCGCTGCATCCAGCGCGGCGCGCGCTTGACGCGCCCGGCAATGAAGTTGATGACGGCCCCGAGATAGATGACGACCGTCGCCGACAGGCGCCTGCGGTTGCGCAGGATCCAGGCCTGCCCTTTCCTGGCGCCGAGCGACACGACCACGAAGTCCGCGCCGCTCGCATTGATCCGCTCGATCCTGTCCTCGGAGCTCATCTCCTCGACGCTGCCGAATCCCGGCGATTCGGCCCCGACGCAGACCAGGCCGCCGGCCTGCGCGTTGAGCCGCCGGCAGGCGGCTTCGCCGATGCCCTCGTCCCCGCCGAAGAAGTACACGCGCAGCCGGGAACGCGACGCCTCCCGCAGGCGCTCGAACAGTCCCGAGCCGGAAACGCGCTCGCGCAGCGGCACTCCCAGCGCCCTTGCGACCCACACCAGCGGCATGCCGTCGGCCACGCACAGGTCGCTCTGGATGACCGAGTCGCGGAACCGGCCGTCGGTAAGGCAGCCGATCAGGAAGTTCGTGTTCGGGGTGCTTACGAAGCAGGGCTCGCGGCGCGCCACGGCATTCTCGATCCGTTGCACGGCGCCTGCCATGTCCACGGCGTCGAGCGGCAGGCCCAGCACGCAATAGACCTCACGCTCGAAGTCGACCGCCATCGCCCGCCTCCTGCTCCAGCTCCCGCAAGGCCCGCTGCTTGCCGACCAGCAGCGCGCGCCGCTGGTACCGCCGCAGGAATCGTCGGAACTCGGGATCGGCGTACCTCGGCTTTGCCTGGATGGCGCTGGCGAGCCACCCCCACAGCATCGCGAGCGCGCCCAGCACGTAGGGCCTCTGGTTGATCCTGCCGAGCGCGCTGGCCGCCATGTAGAGGAATCCGGTTCCCATGAAATACTGGCCGTATCCGTGGCGCATGCGGCCCGTGTACACGCTTTGCTGGCTCGACCCCATTGGCCGCAGATGGACGAAGCGCAGCTCCGGCTCGTCCCAGCTGCAGGCGATCCAGCCCAGCATCCTGCAGCGGTGGCAGTCGATGCCGTCCCACATGACCTCGCGCACGAATCCCCCGCAGGCCTTGAACGTCGACACGCGGTAGAACTTGGTCATGCCCAGCGACGTGTCGTCGCCGTGCCGCTCGAACTCGAGGCGCCCGTCTCGCTCGATGTACGACTTGCCGCTGCAGGTCGCAATGCGCGGGTCGGCGCGCATCCGCTCCATCAGGATCTCGAAGTAGCGGGGAGGAAGCCGCAGGTCGAGGTCGAGCTTGCACAGGAACTCGTAGTCGTCCGGGTTCACGGCCGCGTAGCCGGCGTAGAAGGCGTCGATCACACCCGGCCCCACCAGCCGCCGCCCGCGGTCGCCGCGGGTCACGATCCGGATCCAGTCGTGCCGCCCGGCGTACTCGGCGAGGATGCGCGGCGTCTCGTCGCTCGAGCCGTCGTCCACGATGACCCATTTCGCTGGACGCACGGACTGGGCGATGACCGTGTCCAGGGTCTGGCGCATGTAAGCGGCCTCGTCCCGGCAGGGAGAAATCAGCAGGTAGCCGTTTTTCATGGCGAGGAGCGGGGCCGGCAGTGCTCTTCGAACAGCCGGCCGAGCTTTGCCGCCTCGGTATCGACCGAGTGCCTCTCGAGGACGCGCCCGCGCGCCGCCTGCCCCATCTGCGCCAGCTCCCCGGCCGGCCTGCCCAGGCAGTCCTCCAGCGCCGCCACAAGCTCGTCGACCGATCCCGCCGGGATCAGCCATCCTTCCTTTCCCGATCTCACCAGTTCGGGGATGCCGGCCACGTATGTCGTCAGCACCGGCCTTCTCAAGGCCATGGCCTCCATGAGAACGACAGGCAGGCCCTCGGCGAAGCTGGGCAGCACCAGCGCGCGCGCGGCGAGTATCTCGCTCCGGACCGCGTCGTTGCTGATCCAGCCGGTGATGCGCACGTGCCGCTCCAGGCCGCGCTCCCCGATCAGCGCCTCGATCTCGGCCCGCAATTCGCCGTCGCCGGCGAGCACCAGCTCGAACGGAACGCGCTTCGAGAGCAGGCGGGAGGCGGCTTCCACGAGCAGCAGCTGCCCCTTTTGCTCGCACAGCCGTCCGACGCACACCAGCCGCGGTGCCGCTGGCACGGGCTCGGGAGGCGAATCCCGATCCGATGCGTCCACGCCGCAATGCACGACGCGCACCTTGTGCCAGTGCGCGTGATCGACCCAGCGGTACAGCTGACTGCGGCCGAACGAGCTTATCGCCACGACGAACGCCGCGCGACGCACCTTCTCGGCGAGCTTGAGCGAGCGCGGCATGTCGAACTCTTCGGGCCCGTGCACGGTGAAGCTGTAGCGCGGCCCACCGAGCGCGCACGCAAGCATCGCCACTTCCGCGGAGTTCGTGCCGAAGTGCGCGTGCAGATGCCGCGCGCCGAACGAGCGCAGCCAGGGGAGCATGCGACAGGCTTCCGCCAGATAGGCCAGGTGGTACGGAAGCGGCCGCTCGGCGCGCCAGCCGACGCGCATCGTCAGGACGAACGCCGCGAGAAAGCGCCGCGGAGAAACGGCCAGGATCCGCAGGCCGGCCCACAGCAGCGCCAGCGCTCCCTCTTTCAGCACGTAGCGCGTACGCGCCTGCTCCCGCAGGTCGGCCTCGTCCACGAGGCGCGCATTCCACCCGCGCAACGAGACGCGCAGGACCTCGAATCCGTTGCGCTCCAGCGCCACGATCTCCCGCCGGATGAAGCTGTGGCTGACCTTGGGATACTCGTTGACGAGATACGCGATTTTCAACGGCATGCGAGCAGGCGTGCTGGACATTGGCTACTTGTACTCGATCAGGCGCGATTGCCTGCCGATCAATCGTTGATAGACAAACTTCAGCTGGCCCAGCATGCCGGGAAACTTTCCGAGCACGAGGAACAATGCGTACAACCGGTTCTCGCGCGGCGTGCGACGGCCCCGCAAGGTCAATCGCACGATCTGCGCGGGATAGATCGCCAGCAGGCCAAGCGCCCAGGCGCCGAGCCATTGACCGAGTGCAAGGGTCGCCAGGGGAATTACCAGGCTCCAGATCCACTCGCTGCGCGACTCCCGCACTCCCAGCCGCTCCGGGGGCGCTCCATGCAGGCTCGCGCCTTGCGCCGCAGCATAGCCGGCGCGCACCGAGCGCGTCCACCACTGTCCGAACCGTGTCATCGACGCGTCGTGCGTTCCCATGTCGTGCGCCAGGCGCCAGATCTTCCACCCGGCTTTCCTCAGCCGTGCGCAAAGCTCCGGCTCCTCCCCCGCGATCAGGTCGCTCCTGAAGCCATGCACTGCGTCGATGGACCGGACTCGCATCATGGCGATGCCGCCGCAGGACTTCGCCTCGCCGGTCGGCACGCCCCATTCGATATCGCACAAGGTGTTGTAGATCGACAACCCGGGAAATCTCTCGCGCAACCGCCCGCTGACCGCCGCCACCTCGTCGTGAGCCGCGAGAAAGGCGACGGCCCTTTCCAGCCAGTCGCCGGCGAGCTCGCAATCCGCGTCGACGAATTGCACGTAGTCGAGCCCGGGCGCGGCCGCGCGCAGCCTCTCGAGCCCCGCATTTCGGGCACGCGCGGCGGTAAAGGGCAGGCGCGGGTCCAGCTCGAGCACCAGCGCGCCCGCCGCCCTCGCCCGCGCCACGGAACCGTCGCTCGACCCCGAATCGACATACACGACGGGCGCGGCGCTGCCGGCCAGGGAACGCAGGCAGCGGGGCAGTCTGTCGCCCTCGTTGCGCCCGATGACGACCACGCCGGCGTCGCGCGACGCGCGTCCCTCCGGCATGGCTCTATCCTGCGCCCGCGCCGGCTCCACGGATCCGCGCATCGTAGTATTCGGCCAGCGCGTCCCAGGCGGAGGACTCGCTCCAGTCCAGGCCCGACCCATCGACGATGTCGGTATTGATGCGCACCCGCGGTTCCGCGAACTCGGTCTGGCGCCCGAGGCTCACCTCGCAGGCCAGGCCGAGGCGGGCGCGCATCTCCGCCGCCACGCGAAGCGCGAACGCGCCCTGGCTCTCAGCGTAGCCGCTCGGGTGGAGCCGCGCGGCTTCCCTGGTCGCGGGGATCGACGCGCAGAAGTTCGCATACGCCTTCGCCAGGAGCGAGACGTGGATGTTGTCGCGCACGTAGGACGGCGTGTTCACCGCCGCGCACTGGCGTGCGAACCAGGTCTTGAGAAGGTAGGCCGTGAAGCGCGCTTCCTCGTAGGGACCGAAGGGATTCGGGATCACGAACTTCGCCAGCGCGAGCCCGGCGCGCGGGACATGGTAGCGAAAGACCTGCCAGCTGAGGCCCTTGGACAGGCCATAGGGCGAGAACGCCGGCAGTCCCTCGGAGCCCGCGCCTTCGTCGTTCTCGAACACCGAGCCGGTGAGGAGCACGCCTGGGCGCGCCCCCTTGGCCTTGAGCGCCTCCAGCACCGCCGCCGCGTTGCGCGTATTGTTCCGGAGCGCGGAGACGACGTCGAAGTCCGGGCTGCGGTAGTCGGTGACGTCGGCGCCGTGGTGGCAGAAGAGGTCCCAGCGCTCCGAGCTTGCCAGATCGACAAACGCCGGGTCGCCGAAGCTGCAGCCGAAAACGCCGCGGCAGTGCTCGAGCGCCAGGCCCACGCGCTGCCTGCGGGGTTCGTCCGCGTAGGCGTGCGCGTTCGCCTGGCGGAAGGTCGCGACGACCTCGTGGCCCGCCCGCGCGAGCTCGCGCACGAACCAGTAGCCGGTGAAGGAGCTCGCGCCGGTGAACAGGATCTTCATTTGCCGAGATGCCAGGCCGGATCGAAGTCCTTCTGCTTGCCGTCCTTGTCCGAGATCACCGCCGGCTGCGCGGGCCAGGCGATCGCGAAGCGCGGGTCGTTCCAGCGGATGCAGCGCTCCTGCGCCGGGGCGTAGAACTCGTCCACGAAGTAGAACGCCTCGGTGTCCGGCTCGAGCGTGATGAAACCGTGCGCGAAGCCCTTTGGCACGTACATCATGGCGCGGTTCTCGGCCGACAGCTCCGCGCCGTAGCTCCTGCCGAAGCTGGGCGATCCCTCCCTCAGGTCGAGGATCACGTCGTACAGGGCGCCCCGGATGCAGCGCACGAGCTTGGTCTCGGCCTTCGGCGCGAGCTGGTAGTGCATGCCGCGCAGCGTCCCCCTTTCCCGGCTGAGCGAATTGTTCACCTGCACGAAGCGCGGCGCAAGCCCGTGCGCAGCGAACTCGTTCTCGCAGAACGCGCGGGCGAAGAACCCGCGCTCGTCGCTGCGCTTTTCCAGCTCGATGAGATAGGCTCCCGCGATCGGGGTCCGGGTGAAGATCACGCGGCGGCGCTCCTATGCGGCCCGCAGGAGATCGTAGCGTTTCTTGAGCATCCTTAGCCGCACGAACTGATCCCCCTCGAAATGGGTCCTGGAGAAGCCGTGCTCGAGCATCTTGCGGTGAAGCTCCTCCATGCCCTTGGTCAGGTCGTACTCGAGCCTGAAGTCGGGCAGCAGCGTGTTGAGCAGGTCGAACTTGACGCGGTAGTTGCGCGGATCGGCTCCGACTTCGCCCGTGTAGACCACCTTGGCTTGGGGGATCAGCCGCTGCACGCGGTCGCCGACGTCTTTCACCTGGTAGTTCTCGGCGTTGGCGCCGATGTTGATCGCGCGGTTGTGCACCACGTCCCTGGGGGCCTTGGCGAGCGCGACGAAGGCGTGGGCGATGTCGCGGCAGTGGATCAGCGGCCGCCACGGCGTGCCGTCGCTCTGGATGCGGATCTCGCCGTAGGCGAGCGCCGAGCCGAGCAGGTTGTTGACCACCAGGTCGATGCGCAGCATCGGCGAGTGGCCGTAGGCGGTGGCGTTGCGCAGAAAGACGGGCGAAAACCGGGCGTCCGCCATGGCCGAGATTGCGTGCTCGGACTCGATCTTGGAGTGCGCGTACGCCGTCAGGGGATTGAACGGCGCGCTCTCGTCCAGGTCCAGGGTCTTGCCGGCGCCGTAGATCGAGCAGCTGCCGGCGAACAGGTAGCGCGGCACGCCGGCCTCCTTGGCCACCGACGCGAGGCGGATCGAGGCGTCGCGGTTGACCGCGTAGGTGGTGGCCGCGTCCACCGCGCCCATCGGGTCGTTCGACATTGCGGCCAGGTGCATCACGCAGTCGTGACCCTCCAGGTCGCGGGCGACGATACCGCGGGTGTCCTTGACGAGCTCCTTGTCGGCCGCGGGCACGGGCTCCCACTCGCAGCCCTCGAACAGGCGCAGGTCGCAGCCGGTGACCTGGTGGCCTTCGCGCTTCAGGAGCTCGACCAGGTGGGCGCCGATGTAGCCGCGATGGCCGGTGACGAAAACTTTCATGACGATTCCTTGATTGGATTGCGAAAACCTGCGATCAGGCCGCCCAGGGGCGTTCCCCGGAGGCCCACATCTTTTCGAGCGATTCCTTGTCGCGCTGCGTGTCCATGCAGGCCCAGAAGCCCCGGTGCGAGTACATGCTGAGCTGCCCGGCCTCGGCCAGCCGCACCAGCGGCTCGCGCTCGAGCACGCAGCTCTCGTCGGAATCGAGGTAGGGCAGGAAATCGCGCCGGAAGAAGAAATACCCGCCGTTGATCCACTGCTCGCGGAATTCCGGCTTCTCGCTGAAGGCCTGCACCTTGGGGCCGTCGGTCTTCAACTCGCCGAAGCGCGAAGGAGGGTTGATTCCGAGCACCGTCCCGACCCGGCCCTCGCGCACGTGGAAGGCGTACTCGTCGGCCAGGTCGGCGTCGGTCAGCCCGTCGCCGTAGGTCACGGCGAAGTGCTCCGCCGTACCCAGGTATTTCGCCGCGGCCCGCGCGACGCGGGCCCCGGTCATGGTCAGCTCGCCCGTGTAGGCCAGGGTCACGGTCCAGTCCTGGTCGTGATCGACCGAATGCACCGTCGTGCTGTTGGTCATGAGATCGACCGTGAAGTCGCTGTTCATCGACGCGTAGTCGAGAAAATACGACTTGATCACCTCGGCCTTGTAGCCCAGGCACAGCACGAAGCGCTTGAAGCCGTGCCTGGAATATTTGCGCATGATGTGCCACAGGATGGGGTGATTGCCGATCGGCACCATCGGCTTCGGTCGCACCTCGGTCTCCTCCCGCAGCCGGGTGCCGAGCCCCCCGCAGAGCACGAATACCGGAACGTCGCGGCGTGGTAGATTCAAGGCGTCCCCCGGGGCAGGCAAGTGGCTGAGCGATCGACAGGCATTCCAGAGCGTATTCTAAGGCGTGGTGCGCGCGGCACGGCGTTCTTACCAATTTTTACCCTGCCCACGCGGACGGCGCGCATCATGCGTCGCACACGATGAAACTGCTGGTTGTCATTCTCAACTACCGGGTGACGGACCTCACCATCGATTGTCTCGGGTCCATCGCGCCGGAAATCGCGAGCGTCCCCGGCATGCGGGTTGCGGTGTGCGAGAACGGCACCGGCGGCGACGCCGAGGCGCGCCTGCGCGAGGCGATCGCGTCGAACGGCTGGTCGCCGTGGACCGAGCTCACCGCGATCCATCCGAACCGCGGCTTCACCGGCGGCAACAACGTCATCATCCGCAAGTGGATCGCGTCCACCGATGGCCCGGAGTATTTCCTGCTCCTCAACGCCGACACCCTGGTCAAGCCGGGCGCCTTCAGGGCGCTGGTGGACTTCATGGACGCGCATCCCCGCGTCGGCGTCGCCGGCAGCCGCCTGGAGTGCCCCGACGGCTCCCATCAGGCCTCGCCGTTCCGCTTTCCCGGCATCGCGAGCGAGTTCGACCGCGGCCTGCGGCTCGGCATCGTATCGAGGCTGCTCTCGCGGTGGAGCGTCACCCCTCCCGCCCCCACGCAGGTAACACGAGTCGACTGGGTCTCCGGCGCGAGCATGATCATCCGGCGCGAGCTCATCGACGCCATCGGCCCGCTCGACGAGGGCCTCTACACCTACTTCGACGACGTCGACTACTGCCTGAATTCCAAGCGTGCGGGATGGGAAACCTGGTACGTCCCCGCAAGCCGGGTGGTGCACCTCGAAGGCGCCTCAACCGGCATCGTCGCCAAGAGCCCCAATCGACGCCCCAAATACTGGTTCCAAGCCCGCCGCCGATTCTTCCTCAAGAACCACGGCCCCCTCTACGCAGCCCTCGCCGACGCAGCATTTCTATGCGGTTTCGCGATCTGGCGAATCCGCAGATGGCTTCAACGCAAGCCCGAGATCGACCCGCCCCACATGCTGCTCGACGCATTGCGCAATAGCGTCTTCCTAACCGGATTCAAATTGCGCGTGGTCGAGAACCCCGCGTTGCGGCGACCCGAGGCTACCGCGGGAGGATGACCACGACAGATGTCGAGCTGGGTTTACGAGCCGCGAGAAGAACACAGCTACGAATTGAGAAGAATCAAGGCCACGGCCTAATGAGACGAATCTTCCGTCCACAAGACTGTAGTAACTGCTGCTCCGGACAAGTGTGCCATTGAGCGCCCAGATTACATGGCCCTTCGAACTTCAGACTCTTGTAAATATGACGTTTGTCGTACGCTTCCGAAACCGTGCCAAAAGCCGCCGTGCTTCGCGCTTAACCACACGGAGAAAGTCAGCAGTCACGTGCGCTGTCACGCGCTGGACGGGCACGAATCCTGCTCGCCGGGCTATGCCAACGAGACTGGTCGGGGAGAATGCATTGATATGGTCAATCCCGTCGCAGACTTCCAGATCTCTAGCGGATTGAAGTTGACGAAGACCGCTACCGTTCGGCACCTCCAAGACCAGCAAACCGTTCGGAACTATCAGATCATGGAGCGCTCGGAGCACGTGCATCGGATCGTGCAAATGTTCCAGGACCTGGAACATCGTGGCAACATGAAGTGGCCGGGAAATATTGTCACGGTATTCCTGAAGATCGGCAAGCACACTTCCAATGCTGCCTCCGGCTCCGCGTCGCGCCTCGTGGCGATCGATACCGTAAGCCTCGAATCCAAACAGGGCCGAGAGCGCGACAAAACGCCCCCACCCACATCCAAAATCGAGCAACCGAAGCGCAGCTCGGCCTCGAGTCGCACGTGTCATCCTTTCGAGACAAAGGATCATATCAACTTCGCCGCGGGCCCTGTCGAAAATGACATTCGGTTCTCGAGCACCTCGATCTATCTCAAACCGATCAATTGCCTCCCTCGTCATCCAGTGGGAAAACCGTCGATCCTCCCACTCATTGGTCATCACACGCTTGTGAAAGACCTGGCCACATTTCTTGCATTCGACCAGTTCCCACGTGCAGCCTTCTAAGTGTGGAAATGGAGACTCTCCCCATATACCGTTGAGCAGCAACGATCGATGTGGCTCATCGCCGAACGTTCCTCGATCAAGGGTGTGCAAATCCTCTGATTGGCACGAAATACAGCGCTTTCTCTCGTAGAATTCAGCTTGGTCCGCGTCACGGTCAAGGTTGCATGACATAATTGCTTTGCCTAAGTTAGATCATCTGGCCCGAGTCGGCTTCTTTCAGCTGACCTGAGTCGGTTTCTTGGAGCTATTCCGAAGGTGAGTCAGGGTTCCATTCTAGGCGCGTCTCGCCTAGTCTGAACGGGGGTTCGGTTGACAAGCGAGCTGTGGGGCCTGCGGTGATCGTAGAACTCGCGCCACTGCTGGACGAGTATGCGCGCTTCGCGCGGATCCCGAAACCAATCCCGGTTCAAGCATTCGCCCCTCAGCTTTCCGTTGAAGCTCTCCACGAATCCTTTGTGCCAAGGTCGGCCCAGTGGGATGAACGCCGGGCCGACCCGCTGGTCGCGAAGCCAACGCATGACCGCTCATGCAGTGAACTCGGTTCACTGATGGGATCGGATGAAGGCGAGCTTGCCGTAGAGCTGCGTCAGCCGCGAGAGCACCAGCCTCACGTCCAGGCTCTCCCGGATGTGCTCATCGCGCGCGCACAGCACCCGGAACGCTCTGCCGTCGGCAAACAGATCGTGCACAAAGTCGTAGCACCGGACTCTGTTCGCGTTTGTCGCGCTAGGCAGTCGGATATCGGTGCTGCAGCGCCGGCGCCGCGGCCGTCGCCTTGGCAGCTGCAGCCCGAGCTGCTTCCTAACGCGTCTTACGCGCCACAGGCTCACATCCAGCTACGCCGCCGTCCTTTGATACCCAAACCGCGGCAGTTGCCGTGTACTGTCCAGCAACCGCTCACCGAGTGCCTTGTCCTTCACCGGTTGCCTCAGCTCGTAGCACGTCACCCTGCAGCTCAAACCCAGGCAGCGGCACGTCGCGCACTCCAATACACCCCGGCTCGACACCGCCTCGAGCGCCATTCTTCTCCCAGCCGAGGTGCTCATTTTTTCCGCTGAACTTCTTCAGCCCCTCGATCACCGAGCATCTGCTCGGCCAGGATCTTCTTGAGCTTCGCGTTCTCTGCTTCCGGCGACTTCAGCTTCCTCGCGTCCGGCAGATCCAGTCCCCCGAAG
>DAHVFK010000083.1 GCA_027317055.1 Betaproteobacteria bacterium
TCAGGTGCAGCTTTTCCAGGGCGTCGCGCAAGGCCTCGTATTGGTTCGACTCGACCGGGTATAGCCCGGCGAAAACCTGGGGCTTGACCTCCTTGAATCCGGGCAGGGGCTCGCGGGTGGGCTTGTCCGCGTGGGTCAACGTATCGCCCACTTTCGCTGAACGTAGCTCCTTGATCCCCGCGACGACGAAGCCAACCTCCCCGGCAGAAAGCTCGTCCCGCGCCTGCGCCTTCGGCGTAAAGACCCCGACCTGCTCGCACAGGTGCGCCGCGCTGGTGCTCATCAGCTTGACCTTCTCCTTGGTCCGCAAGCGGCCATCGACGACGCGCACCAGCATGACCACCCCGACGTAGTTGTCGAACCACGAATCGATCACCAGCGCCTTTAGCGGTGCGTCCTCGATGCCTCGCGGCGGCGGAACGCGCGCGATGACTGCCTCAAGAATGTCGGTAACGCGCTCTCCCGTCTTAGCGCTGGCGCGGATCGCGTCGTGCGCATCGATCCCGATCACATCCTCGATCTCCTGGATCGCCCGCTCGGGCTCGGCGGAGGGCAGATCGATCTTGTTCAACACCGGGATCACCTCTACCCCCAGTTCGATCGCCGTGTAACAGTTGGCCACTGTCTGGGCTTCGACGCCCTGGGTAGCATCGACCACCAGCACGGCGCCTTCGCAAGCCGACAGCGAACGGCTCACTTCGTAGGAAAAGTCGACGTGCCCCGGCGTATCGATCATATTGAGGAAGTACGTTTCGCCGTTCTTCGCCTGGAACCGGAGCGCCGCGGTCTGCGCCTTGATGGTGATCCCGCGTTCTCGCTCGAGCTCCATCGAATCGAGCACTTGAGCCGCCATTTCGCGGTCGGAAAGGCCGCCGCACATTTGGATGAAGCGATCAGCGAGCGTCGACTTGCCGTGGTCGATGTGCGCGATGATCGAGAAGTTGCGGATGTGGCTTTGCGCCATCACAAAAAAGGGTGCCCGCGGCACCCTTCTGGGAAACGAACGCTATCTTACCGCAAGGTGGTCTGTCAGTGCCGTCAGGTCGAGGAAATAGTGGCAGATCTCGTGCTCGTCTGGACCGACGAGCACTGGCACTCGCTCCCCGTAGCGATCCTCGAGGGCGGGATCGGCGTCGACGTCAACCGTCTGTACCGTGAACTTGAGCTCGTCCTGAAGAGCCTCAAGCGCGCGCAGCATGTCTTCGCACAGATGGCAGTAGGTACGCCCGTACAGGGTCAGGCGCACCACTGCTCAACCCTCGTCGGCGAGCCCCGGGATCGTGACGAATGCCGTGCTCTCGCCGCGCCGCACCTGGAGCGTGAACACTGCTGCCTTGTCCAGGCTTGCCAGCAATTTGTTAAGCTGTCGCGCCGATTTGAGTTCGGTTTGGTGGCCGTTCTGAACAAGCATCAGCAGCACGTCACCGCGCCGCAGGTCCGCGCGCGCCGTGAGTCCCACGTCCGTTACCACCACGCCGTGCGTCAACTTCAGTTCTCTGCGTTGCTGCAGCGTAAGCTCGCTCACCACGATGCCGAGGCGATTGGGCGCGACATCCGCCGGTTTCTGTTCCGGCGGCGGCTCGAGAGCTGCGACCTTTTCCTCTTGAAGCTCTCCGACGGTGATATTCGTAGTTCTCGAAGCGCCGTCGCGCCACAGCTCGACCGGCACCCGGGATCCCGGCCGCGTGGCGCCGACGATGCGCGGCAGATCGATCGACGATTGCACCGGCTTGCTACCGAACGCGAGAATGATGTCGCTTGGCTGAAGTCCCGCACGCGCCGCCGGGCTGCCCTCTTCCACCGTGTTCACCAGGGCGCCGCGCGGCCGGTCGAGGCCGAAGGATGTCGCAAGGTCCTTGGTGACCTCCTGGATCACGACGCCGATGCGCCCGCGCGACACTCTACCCTTCTCCCTGAGCTGCCCCTGGACATCCAGCGCCACGTCGATCGGAATCGCGAACGACAGGCCCATGAACCCGCCCGTGCGGCTGTAGATCTGCGAATTGATGCCCACCACTTCGCCGCGCATGTTGAACAGCGGGCCGCCCGAATTTCCCGGGTTGATGGCGACGTCGGTCTGAATGAACGGCACGAAGCTCTCATCCGGCAAGGAGCGCCCCTTGGCCGATACGATGCCCGCGGTGACGGTATTGTCGAATCCGAATGGAGAACCGATCGCCACGACCCATTCGCCAACCTTGAGTCGCGACGGGTCGCCGAATTTGACCACCGGCAGTCCGCGCGCCTCCACCTTGATGAGGGCCACGTCAGTGCGGCGATCCGCACCGACAACCTTGGCCTGGAATTCGCGCTTGTCGATGAACCGCACGTCGATCTCGTCGGCCCCTTCTATGACGTGTGCATTGGTGAGGATGTAGCCGTCCGGGCTGATAATGAAGCCCGACCCGAGCGAGCGGCTCTCCGAGCGCGGCTCGGGGATTGGCTGTTTCGGCATGAAGCGGCGAAAGAATTCCTGCAGCTCCTCGTCCCCGATGCCGGGGATCTGAGGCAGCGCTCTGCGCTTGACCGCCTGCTTGGTGCTGATATTGACCACCGCCGGTCCCTGCTCCTCGACCAGTCGGGTGAAATCCGGCAGTTCGCGCGTCTGCGCGACGGCGGGCCCCACCAGGCCGAGCATGCACACGACGGCAACTAGCTTCTGTACTCGCATCTGGCTTCCCATGGACTTCAATTCGGAGAATGGAACTGTACGGTGTCGGCAATCCGCCTCACGCTTTTTACAGGCGCATCACCGACCACCGTAACAACATGATCTGCCACCTCGCGAGTATAGATGTTGATCGCGCCCAGGCTGGACAAACCCATACGCTGCCGCTTGCCGCTTCTGGGGGGTAATTCGATGAAGACGGAAACGGCCGCCAAACCGTCGGAAAACACCACCTGATCGACCTGCCTCGATTCGTGGATCTTGCGCTTCACTTCGACCACCTTCTTGAACCCCGGAAGATCGGGAGATACGCTCCACCCGGTCGTCTTCAGGTCCACGGGCATGACATCCGCGTCCTCGACGTGCCAGCTCGAGGGGGTCTGCGGCGGGCGCACCTCGCTCAGCGGCACCGGACCGATCGCCAGCTGGGTGAACGTGAACTGCTCCAGCGCCTTGCCGTTTTCGTCCATGGTGACCGCTTTCAGCAGCATTCCGGTAGCTAGGTCCGCCCAGAGCTTGTAGCCATAGCGCAACTCATCCTTTGGCGTTAGCAGGATTGCCTGACACTCGAATCCCGCGACCCTGGTAATCTCGCCCTTGCTGATGACGTAGTGCTCTTCGAGCGCACCGATCCGTGCCGGGAGCAGGGCAGGAAATGCGCGTCTGTCGCCGCGCCGATCGATCTTCACGGTCCGTCGTTCAGGGAGGTAGCACTTGACCTCGTCCTCGGTGCGCAGGACCTCTCTCGGCGCCCCGTCCAGCGCCTCCAGCTTTTCAACGCTCCCGCCGGAGCCCACGCGACGGACGATTCGCGACGATTCGCTGTGGCCGCCTTGCTGGTAGACGAATGTCCCCGTGTAGGAAAGATTCTGGGTCGCCTGGTAAATTCTTCCCAGCCAATGCACTGCGTCGTCGGGCGCCGACTGTTGCGCCTGCGCAATCCCCGCCCACCCCGCCGCGACGATCAATATCGCTCGCGCGAGCAGCGCCGCTCTGGGCGAGCTACGCGTCATCGGGCGTCGCTATTGACGGCTTCATCCGACACGGTGCGGATGTACGGCGCTACCCCCTGCAGCGTCAGGCGCGGTGAGTAGCCTAGATGCGCGAGCAGGTAATCGTCCGTTGCCCTCGGCAACGGCACACGAACCGACGCCTGCGCCACCGGAACGGCGGGCGTCCGGGGTGCAGTGGCGATCGGCCCCGCAACGGAACCTGCGTCGGGCACGGGTCGCGGCGCAAAAGCGAGCCAACCCACCAACGCGACTGCCGCGACGCTGGCCGCCGCGGACAACGCCATCCACCGCCCACGCACCGGGCTTTGCGCCATATGTTGTCGCGGCGCTAGGATGGTCGGCTCCTGGGCCAGACGCACTGCAACGCCGGCCGCCAAATCCGTCCCCGGCACGTTTTCGCCGTGCAGGGCATCACGTATCAAGTGGTAGGTGCGCCATGCCCGTCTCGCCTCCTCATCGCGCGCGAGCGAAGCCAGAGCATCGTCGAATTCGCGCTCGCCAAGTTCGTCATCCATCAGCATCGAGATCTTCGCTTTCATGCTCTACCACCTCTTGTCTTTGGCCGTTTCGAGCAGCGGCCGAAGCTTCTCGGAGATCGCTTCCCGTGCTCGAAAAATGCGCGACCGGACGGTGCCGATCGGACAGTTCATGATCTGCGCGATGTCTTCATAACTCATGCCTTCGATCTCACGCAGCTGAATGGCTGTGCGAAGTTCTTCCGGCAGATCTTCGATCGTCGCATTCATCGTCTGCGCAATTTCCTTCGACAGCAACAGGCTCTCGGGTGTATCGATATCGCGCAACTGCTCGGCATCGTCGTACCCCTCCGCTTCCTCCGCCCCCACCTCGGTCGAAGTCGGCGCTCGCCGCCCCAACGCTATGAGGTAGTTCTTGGCAGTGTTGATCCCTATTCGATAAAGCCAAGTGTAAAACGCGCTATCCCCCCGAAACCCCGGCAAGGCGCGGTAGGCCTTGATGAAGGCTTCCTGCGTCACGTCCTCCACCTCGGCCGGGTCGCGCACGAACCGCGACAGCAAACGCGCCAGCTTGCGCTGGTACTTTTCGACCAGCAGCCCGAACGCGTGCTTGTCGCCCCGCTGCGCCCGTGCAACCAGCTGACTGTCGATGTCGCGGTCAGCCACCGCAGGCTCCCAAGGTGCGCGCCGGTGCCGCCATCGCGCTGTCCCGACCCGCCCGCGGCTTACAACAGCTCTGTTTCACAGACAGTTGCCTTAGAAAATAGTTCTTCGGGGCCGCGGGCTTATGTCACGGGCCGCGTATTTCCGGTGTCCGGAACCCGCCTCCACAGCGCCCACAGGCGCAGGGCGCGGAACAAGTCCGGACCCAGCATGTCGCGCCAAACGACGATGGTGCGGTGCATCGAAGGGGACCCCGGAAGGATCACGACGAGCGCGCTGACGAAACGCCTTGGGGAAATGCGCAACCGGACGTGCTCGGCATTTGCCAGCTCTAGGATCACGCTATCTTCACCTGCGACCTGCAGCACGCGCACCGATCGCCTGCCGCGCAGGAGAGCCCGATCCCAGGCCGCCGCGAAGCCTAGGCTTGCAATGAGCACTCCAAGACAGATTCCCGTCACACCAGCCACAAGGACCCCGGCACAAACTGCTGCGCCCCCGTGCACTACGACGATGGTCGCGGCCAGGCCGCGCGAGGGCGAAAGCCGGAGGCGAAGGGCTCGCTCGCCGCTCAAATCCGGGCGAAAACCAGGGAACCGTTGGTGCCGCCGAACCCGAACGAGTTGGACATGGCAACGCGCACCTTCATGTCGCGGGCCGCGTTCGGAACGTAGTCCAAGTCGCACTGGGGATCGGGGTTCTGCAGATTGATCGTCGGCGGGGAAACCTGATGGTGCGTCGCGAGAATGCTGAACACCGCCTCCACGCCGCCCGCCGCGCCGAGCAGGTGCCCGGTCATCGACTTGGTGGAATTCACGGCCACCTGTTTCGCATGCTCGCCGAGCAATCTCTTCACCGCAATCGTTTCCGCGACGTCGCCGAGGGGGGTCGAGGTGCCATGGGCGTTTATGTAATCGACCACGTCGGGCGTCAGGCCAGCGTCCTTGAGGGCATTTCGCATGCAGCGATAGGCGCCGTCGCCGTCTTCGCTGGGCGCAGTCATGTGGTAAGCATCGGCGGATACCCCGTAGCCGGTGACCTCGCAGTAGATGCGTGCGCCACGTGCCCGGGCGTGCTCGTATTCCTCCAGCACCACCGCGCCGGCCCCTTCGCCGAGCACGAACCCGTCGCGGTCGCGGTCCCACGGTCGGCTGGCGCCAGCGGGGTCGTCGTTGCGCGTAGACAGGGCGCGCGCCGACGCGAAACCTCCGATCGCGAGCTCGGTGACCGTGGCCTCCGCACCGCCCGCGATCATGATATCGGCGTCGCCATAGCGGATCGACTTTGTGGCCTCGCCGATGCAGTGGGTAGAGGTCGTGCATGCGGTGACGATCGCGAGGTTCGGTCCCTTGAGACCGAGCATGATCGACAGATTGCCGGCGATCATGTTGATGATCGTGCCCGGTATGAAGAATGGCGAGATGCGCCGCGGGCCGCTCTTCAGCATTTCATCGTGTGTCGCCTCGATCAACGGCAGCCCGCCGATGCCCGAACCGAAATTTACTCCGGCGCGCTCCGCGTCCTGCCCGGAAACGCTCACGCCGGCGTCGCGCCACGCCTGCAGCCCCGCAGCCATGCCGTAGTGGATGAACGTATCCATGCGGCGAGCTTCCTTGGGCGACAGGTACTGCGCAATGTCGAAGCCCTTGACCTCGCCGGCGATCTGGCTCGCCAGGCGCGAGGGATCGAAGCGCGTGATGCGCGTAATGCCAGACTTGCCTGCCAGCACGTTATCCCAGGCCTCGGGTACCGTGACGCCCACCGGCGACACAATGCCGAGCCCAGTTACGACGACTCTGCGACGGGACAACTTCGCTCCTTGAGGGTCGCCGGGGGCAAAATCTCGAGCACCCCTGCGCCTTCAGAAATGCTCAAGACTTCTGGTGGCCCTTGATGTAGTCCACGGCCTGCTGCACCGTGGTGATCTTCTCGGCCTCCTCGTCCGGAATCTCGGTTTCGAATTCCTCCTCGAGCGCCATGACGAGTTCGACGGTATCCAGTGAATCCGCCCCCAGATCGTCTACGAACGACGACTCGTTCTTGATTTCGGCCTCGTTGACGCCGAGTTGCTCGGCGATGATCTTCTTCACGCGTTGTTCGATGTTTTCCATATGGTTCCTTCCCTTTGAGGCCAAGAGGGCCCGTATTCTACCAAAACGGTCGTTTCCGCCCGTACCGAGAAAGCGCTTTTGCTACATATACATGCCGCCGTTCACGTGTAGCACGGTCCCGGTCACATAGCCCCCTGGGGGCGACACGAGAAAGGCGACCGCGCCGGCGACATCGCCTGCCTGACCCAGCCGTCCGAGCGGAATCTGGGTCAGAAGCGCCGCCCGCTGCCCCTCTGACAGCGCACGTGTCATATCGGTGTCGATAAACCCGGGGGCGACACAGTTTACGGTGATATTGCGGCTGCCAAGCTCGCGGGCCAACGACTTGGTCATCCCGACGACGCCCGCCTTCGCTGCGGCGTAGTTGGCCTGGCCCGGATTCCCCGCGGCGCCGACCACAGAAGTGATATTCACGATTCGTCCCCAGCGCGCCTTCATCATGCCGCGCATGACGGCGCGCGAGAGCCTGAACACCGACCGCAAGTCGGTTTCGATGACATCGTCCCACTCGGCGTCCTTCATGCGCAGTGCAAGGTTGTCGCGCACGACGGCGGCGTTGTTGACCAACACGAGAATATCGCCGAACTCTTTCTGGATCGCGGCAACGAGCGCGTCGCATTGCGCAGCGTCGCGCACATCGAGCACCCTCCCCGCGCCTTTAGCATTCGCCTGGACCAGGGCATCGCCGAAGCCCTGCGCCCCGGTCTCGCTGGTTGCGGTTCCGACGACGGTCGCGCCGTCCGCGGCCAGTTGCAGCGCTATCGCGCGCCCTATCCCGCGCGAAGCCCCTGTGACCAAAGCGACTTTTCCGGCCAGCATGCTCAGGCTCCCTTCAGTGCGGCGAGCGCCTGTTCCAGCGCGGCGCGATCGGACAGCGCTATGCCCTGCAACTGCGGGGCAATGCGCTTGACCAACCCCGCAAGGATCTTGCCGGGGCCGCACTCGATCACATGCGTCACGCCGCTCTGCGACATGCGTTGAATAGTTTCGACCCAGCGAACCGGCGACGCGGCCTGGCGCACGAGCGCGTCCTTGATCGACCCGGGGTCCTGTGGCGTCGCCACGTCGACGTTGTTGATCAACGGCACGGCGGGCGCCGCAATCTCGACCCGCTCGAGGTACTCCCTCAGGCGCACTGCAGCAGGCTGCATCAGGCTCGAATGAAACGGAGCGCTTACCGGCAGCGGAAGCGCGCGTTTCGCGCCCTTCGCTTTGCAGGCCTCCATCGCGCGCGCCACTGCCGCTTTGTGCCCCGCGATCACCACCTGGCCCGGCGCGTTGAAATTGACCGCCTGCACCGTCTCGCCCTGCGCCGCTTCCACGCATGCGGCGCGGACGCTGTCGTCATCCAGGTTCAGGATCGCGGCCATCGCGCCCTTGCCTTCCGGAACCGCCTCTTGCATCGCCTGGGCGCGGAACCGCACTAGTGGCAGGCATTGCGCGAATCCGATCGCGCCGGCCGCGATCAGCGCCGTATATTCCCCCAGGCTGTGGCCGGCCACAACCTCAGGCGGCGGGCCGCCGAGCGCGCGCCAGGCGCAGTACGCTGCGTAGCCGGCGGTCACCATCGCCGGCTGCGTGTTCAGGGTCATATTGAGCGCCTCGGCTGGCCCCTGATCCAGCAGAGCGACGAACTCGCGGCCCAGCACTGCCTCCGCTTCGGTCACCACCTGGTCCACTCCGGGCAGTTCGGCATACGCTTTCAGCATTCCCACCGATTGCGAACCCTGCCCCGGAAACACCATTGCCAATTTCATTCTTTCTCGCCCCTTACATCGTCACCAGCGCCGCGCCCCACGTGAATCCCCCTCCGACACCCTGCATCAGCACTCGATGTCCAGCACGGATCCTGTCTGCTCGCACCCACTCGTCCAACGCCAACGGTATGGAAGCCGCGGAGGTGTTGCCGTGATGATCCACGGTCACGACGAGGCGTTCCTGCGGCAACCCGAGCTTTCTCGCCGTCGCTTCCAGAATCCGCACATTCGCCTGGTGAGGAATCAGCCAGTCGATCTGAGAGAGATCCATTTCGGCGGCGGCCATTGTTTCGCGCGCGACCTCGTCGAGCACCTTGACCGCATACTTGAAAACACCCTGGCCATTCATCTGCAGGAAGGGCGAGCCGAGAATCCGACCACCGCAAACGTTGCCTGGCACGGAGAGCATTCCGGCCTGGCTGCCGTCCGCGTGCAGCACCGTAGCATGTACGCCCGGGTGTTGCGCCGCCTCCAGCACCACGGCGCCCGCGCCGTCGCCGAACAGCACGCACGTTCCGCGATCGTTCCAGTCGAGGATGCGCGAGAAGACCTCGGCCCCCACCACGAGCGCGCGCTTGTACATCCCGCCCCTGATGAAGCTGTCCGCGCTCGCCAGCGCGTAGACGAAACCGCTGCACACCGCCTGTACGTCGAAAGCCGGGCAACCCTTTATTCCGAGCTTGGCCTGTAGCAGGCAAGCGGCGCTGGGAAAAACGTAATCGGGCGTCGACGTGGCGAGCACGATCAAATCGATTTCACCGGCGCCGACGCCGGCGGCTTCCAGCGCACGGCGGCTCGCCTCAAGCGCCAGGTCGCTCGAGGACTGCGACTCGTCAGCGATGTGTCGCTGCACGATTCCGGTACGCTCGCGGATCCAGGCGTCACTGGTATCCAGGCGCTCCGCGAACTCGTCGTTGGTAACGATCTTGGGCGGCAGAAAGCTGCCGGTGCCAACGATTCGGGAATAGATCATTCGACCGGCGCCGGAGGGCGCTCCTGCTGCGCGGGCGGATGCAGCTGCGCCATGCGCTGCGCGATGCGTTGCGGGACGTTGTTGCGAACTTCCTCAACAGCGCGCCAAAGCGCCTGCCGGAAGGCGAACACGTCCGCGGAGCCGTGACTCTTGATAACGATGCCGCGCAGACCGAGCAGGCTGGCGCCGTTGTAGCGGCCCGGATCCATCCGGCGGCGGAATGCGCCGAGCACCGGCAGGGCGGCGAGTGCGGCAAGCCTGCGCAGCGGATTGCGGGTGAATTCCTCCCGCAGCGTCGCCGCCATCATTCGCGCCACCCCTTCCGAGGCCTTGAGCGCGACGTTGCCCACGAATCCGTCGCAGACCACGACGTCGGTCGTTCCCTTGTAGATGTCATCGCCTTCCACGTTGCCGAAGAAATTGAGCCCGCTGTCGCGCAACAATTTCGCAGCCTGTTTCACGGCGTCATTGCCCTTGATGTCCTCCGTGCCGATGTTGAGCAGCCCGACCGACGGACGATCGTTGTGCTCAACCGCGGCAACGAGCATTGCCCCCATGATGCCGAACTGGAGTAGGTGCTCGGCGCTGCAGTCCACGTTGGCGCCGAAGTCCAGCATGTAGGTATGCGAGCCGCGCATGTTCGGCACCACGGTCGCGAGCGCGGGCCGGTCTATGCCGGGCAGCGTCTTGAGCACGAAGCGCGAAATGGCCATCAGCGCGCCGGTGTTCCCGGCGCTTACGCAGGCGTGCGCCTCGCCCTTCTTGACCAGGTCTGCGACCACGCGCATGGACGAGTCCTTCTTGTAGCGCAGCGCCCCGGCCGGCGGCTCGTCCATGGTGACCACCTCGCTCGCGTGGTGCCCCCGCAGCCTAG
>DAHVFK010000084.1 GCA_027317055.1 Betaproteobacteria bacterium
ACGATTGGGCGATCGCCGACCCGGATGTGCCGAACTGGCGCAATTGGCTGGCCACGGCGCGCTCAGTCGATCCCGGATTTCCTCAGCTCGAGCGCGAGTGGGACTTGAGCTTTCGCGAGGAAACGCATGCGATCGAGGCCGTTGTCGCCGGGCAGGGGATCGCGGTGTGCAGCGATCTGCTGGTCGCGCGCGAACTCGCGAGCGGAGCGCTGCTGAAAGCGCACGCGCTCTCGCTGCCGGGATTCGGCTTTTACGCGCTATATCTGCGCGAGCATCCGCGTCAGCAGATCATCGAGGCGTTCTGCGCCTGGCTCAACGGCCAGGCGTCCGATAGCACCGCCTCCGGCGCCTGAGCTGCTCGCTCCCGTTCAGGCCTCCTGCAGCCTGCGCTCGCGGATCGTGCGCGCGAAATCGAGCACCGTCTGCGCCAGGCGCACACGGTCCTCGAGGTTGCGCATCACGGTCTGGGCGACCACCACCTGCATGCCGCAGGCGAGGATGCCTTCGGCCTGGTCCGCGTCCGCGCCGTCGATCACGAAGCCGTCCACCAGCTTGTAGTACTCCATCGCCACCGAGCGCGCGCTCACCTCGCGCCCGAGCTCGCGCATCATTTTGCCGGCGGAGCCGGTGAGCGCCTTGCCGCCGACGATCGGCGTCACCGCGATCACCGGCGCGCCGCGCTTGCGCAGCAGCTGGCGCAGCCCGTTCACCTCGAGGATCGGGCGGATCGAGTGGAACGGGTTGCACGGACCGATCACCACCGCCTCGAGGTCGTTCGAGTGCAGCACGTCGAGCACCGCCTCGGAAATGCGCGCGTCCTCGGCCCCCGCGTACTGGAAGCCGAGCGCCGGCGGGTCGCAGGCGAGCTCGTTGAAGTACTCCGGGAACGGCACCGCGCCGTCGGCGGTCAGGACATGGGTGCGTACCGGGTCGTCGCTCATCGGCAGCACGCGCGCCTCGATCCCGAGCTGGCGGCAGAACTCGAGCGTGATCTCGGTCAGGCCGCGATCCTGGCGCAGGCCGTGCGCGCGCAGCAGCGGCGCGGCGAGCGACTTGTCGCCCAGGATCGGCCGGTCGGGGCCGCCGAGCGTCTTCAGCATCGCGTACAGCGCGCGCGTTTCGCCCGCGGGCTCCCAGCCGCTGCTTTGACTGGCGATGCCGGCCAGTGCGTAGAGCACGCTGTCGAGATCGGGCGAGAAGGCCAGGCCGAGGTGCTCGTAGTCGTCGCCGGTGTTGACCAGCACCGCGAGGTCGCGCCCGCGCAGCCGGTACAGCCCGTCCGCGAGCTTCGCCCCGCCCACCTGCCCGGATAGTGCTACGACGGTTCCCAATGCGCTCTCCCGCGAGCCGATCTGCGGGATTCTAAGCTAGAACTTCTCGGCCCAGGGCCGCAGGTCGGTCTCGAAGGTCCAGGCCGAGCGCGACTGCGCGTGAATGCGGTAATAAGTCTCGGCGATCGCATCCGGCGCGAGCCCCAGGTCCTCGCTTTGCGCGTCGATCCTGCCGTCGATCACCACGTGGGCGACGTGAATGCCTTTCGGGCCCAGCTCGCGCGCGATCGACTGCGCCAGCGCGCGCAGGCCGTGCTTTGCCGCGGCGAACGCGGCGAACCGCGCCCCGCCGCGCAGCGAGGCGGTGACGCCGGTGAACAGGATCGTGCCGCGGCCGCGCGGCGCCATGCGGCGCGCGGCCTCGCGCCCGACCAGGAGACCCGCGTAGCAGCCCGCGCGCCAGACTTCCTCGAACATGTCGGCCGGCATCTCGGCGATCGGCGAGCGGTACATCGCGCCCGCGTTGAACGCCACCACCTCGATCGGGCCCTGCTCGCGTTCGAGCCGCTCGAACAGCTCGATCACCGCGCGTTCGTCGCGCGCGTCGGCCGGCAGCGCGAGCGCCTGGCCGCCCGTCTCGACGATCGCCTCGGCCAGCCGCTCGATGCGCTCGGCGTTGCGCGCCGTGAGCGCGACTTTGAAGCCCGCGGCGGCGAAGCGCTTGCCGAGCGCGTAGCCCAGGCCTTCGCCCACGCCGACGATCAGAGCGACCGGGGGCGAGCCCGAGCTCATAGCCGCGCCGCGAGCTCCGCGCCCTCGAGCATCGCGCGCTTGGCGTCGAGCTCGCCCGCCTCGCGCGCGCCGCCGATCACGTGCGGCGCCTCGATCGCGCGCCGCGACACCTGGCCCGCGCACAGGATCACGGTGTCGGCCGGCACGAGCTGTTCCTTGCCGTCGAGCGCGATGTGAAGGCCCGCATCGTCGATCCTGCGGTACTCGACCCCTTTGAGCATCTTCACTCCGTTTCTCGCCAGCTCGGCGCGGTGCACCCAGCCGGTGGTCTTGCCGAGCGTGTCGCCGAACGGCGTGCTCGAGCGCTTGAGCATCGTGATGCGGTGCGCGGGCGCCGCCGGGGCGGGCTGCGAGAGGCTTCCCGAAGGTGAAATACCCCAGTGCGAAAGGAAGGCCTGCGGGTCGAGCGTCGCGCGGCTCGAGCGCTCGAGCAGGTACAGCGCGACGTCGAAGCCGATCCCGCCCATGCCGATGATCGCGACCTTCTCGCCCACCTCGGCGCGGCCCGCGAGCACGTCGGCGTAGCCGACCACGCTCGGGTGCTCGAGGCCGGGGATTGCGGGCCGGCGCGCATCGACCCCTGTGGCGAGCACAACCTCGTCATAGTTTTTCAGCGTATCGGAAGAGGGAATCGTATTGAGCATCACCTCCACGCCCGCCCGGCGCAGGCGCTCGGCGAAGTAGGCCACCGACTCGGCGAACTCCTGCTTGCCGGGGATCTTCTTCG
Source organism: Betaproteobacteria bacterium (assembly GCA_027317055.1). Taxonomy (GTDB): domain Bacteria; phylum Pseudomonadota; class Gammaproteobacteria; order Burkholderiales; family SG8-39; genus DAHVFK01. Next base: position 2,791 of record DAHVFK010000084.1, read on the forward strand.
CCAGGTTGAACTGGCCGCCGAGCTGTGCGTCCTTCTCGTACAGCGTCACCGCGTGGCCGCGCTCGGCGGCGATCGCGGCGAAGCACAGGCCGGCAGGTCCGCCGCCGATAACCGCGATATTTTTCCTGTTCGATGTTTTTTCGAAAACCAGCTTCGTCTCGCGTCCGGCGCGCGGGTTGACCAGGCAGGAGGCGAAGCGCCCGACGAAGATGTGGTCGAGACAGGCCTGGTTGCAGGCGATGCAGATGTTGATCGCGGCGCGGTCGCCCGCTTTCGCCTTGTTCGCGAACTCGGCGTCGGCCAGCAGCGCACGCGCGAGCGAGACCATGTCCGCGTCGCCGCGCGCGAGGATCTGCTCGCCCACTTCGGGCGCGTTGATCCGGTTCGAGGCGATCAGCGGGATCTTCACCGCGTTCCTCAGGCGCCGCGTGGCCCAGGCGAAGCCGCCGCGCGGCACCGCCTGCGAAATCGTCGGGATGCGCGCCTCGTGCCAGCCGATGCCGGTGTTGAGCAGCGACGCGCCGGCGGCTTCGACGCCCTTGGCGAGCTGCACGATCTCCTCGCCCGGGAGGCCGCCCTCGACCAGCTCGAGCGCCGAGATGCGGTAGACGAGGATGAAATCGGCCCCGACCGCGGCGCGCGTGCGGCGCACCGCCTCGAGCGCGAAGCGCATGCGGTTCGCGAGGCTGCCGCCCCAGTCGTCGGCGCGCTGGTTGGTGCGTGGGGCGAGGAACTGCGTGATCAGGTAGCCCTCCGAGCCCATCACCTCGACCCCGTCGTAGCCCGCCTCGCGCGCGAGCGCGGCGCTGGCGCCGAACGCGTCCAGCGTGCGCTCGATCTCGGCCGCGGTCATCTCGCGCGGCACGATCGGGTTGATCGGCGATTTGAGCGCCGAGGGCGCGACGATCGCCGGGTGCTTGCCGTAGCGCCCGGCGTGCAGCAGCTGCAGGCAGATGCGCCCGCCCGCCTCGTGCACCGCGCGCGTGATGACCTTGTGCCGGTCGCGGTCGGCGCCGCTCGCCATCATCGCCGGGTGCGGGCCGAGGTTGCCGGCCGCGTCGGGCGAGAAGCCGCCGGTCACCATCAGCGCCGCGCCGCCGCGCGCGCGCTCGGCGTAGAACGCCGCCAGGCGCTGCATGCCGTCGGGCCGCTCCTCCAGCCCGGTGTGCATCGAGCCCATCATGATGCGGTTGGGCAACGTCACGTGCCCGAGGTCAAGCGGTCGAAAGAGATGGGGATAGCTCATAAATAGGGACAGACCCTATTTTTCAACATGGCGAAAAAATGGGGTCTGTCCCTATTTTAGCCGCGAGTCACGAGTACCGTCCCGGCAACGATCAAAATACCTCCGCCGAGCATGCCGCCGGGCAATGTTTCACCGAGGAACAGCCAGCCCCACAGCACGCCGAACGGCGGGATGAGGAAGGTGACGGTCAGCGCGCGCGTCGCGCCGACGTCGGCGATCAGGCGGAAATATATGAGGAACGCGACCGCGCTCGCGAGCAGCGCGACCGCGAGTACGTTGCCGACCACGAGCGCCGAGGGCGGGGCCGGCAGCGGCGCGAGCAGCAGCAGCGGCGCGAGCACCGCGGCCGCCGCGAGCTGCTGGCCGGCGGCGACGCCGCGCGAGGGCACGCCCTGACCCCAGCGCCGAACGAGAACGCCGGTCAGGCCGTAGCCCGCGCAGGCGCCGAGCGCCGCCGCGATCGGAGCGTAGAACGCCGTGGCGGTCTGCAGCCCCTCGGGCCGGGCGATGAGCGCGACACCGGCCGCCCCGAGCGCGAGTCCGGCAAGCTTACGTGCCGTCACCCGTTCGGTTCCAAACAGCGCGCCGAACAGCATGCCGAACATGGGCGAGGTCGCGTTGACGATCGCCAGCAGCGAGGCCGGCAGGTGGATCGCCGCGTAGGCGTAGAGCGCGAACGGGATCGCCGAATTGACCGTGCCCACCGCGAGGTAGTAGCGCCAGTGCCGGCTCAAGCCCGCATCGAAGCCCGCCAGCCGGAACCAGGCCAGCAGCGCGACGCCGCCCAGCAGCACGCGCAGCTCGGCGGTCCAGATCGCGCCGAGCGAGGGCGCGACCACGCGCGTGAAGATGAATGACGCGCCCCAGATCGCCGCGAGCGCGATCAGGCGCAGGTAATCAGCGGTTTTCATGCGCGCCATCCTAACCGGCGCGCGCGCCGGGCCGGATTCCCATGTCCGAAAACGGCGAGTATGCGGCCGCAAGCCGATCCATAATGGCCCCCATGCGGCTCGACCCGACCACCTGCTACCGCGCCTTGCGCGCGCGCGACGCGCGCTTCGACGGGCGTTTTTTCGTCGCGGTGTCCTCCACTCGCATCTACTGCCGCCCGGTGTGCACGGTGCGCCCGCCGCGGCGCGAGAACTGCCGCTATTACCCGAGCGCCGCGGCCGCCGAGGCCGCCGGCTACCGGCCGTGCCTGCGCTGCCGGCCGGAGCTCGCGCCGGGCAACGCGACGATCGACGCGGTGCAGCGCACCGCGCGCGCCGCGGCGCTGCTGATCGAGGCCGGCAGCGTGAACGACGAGGGCATCGAGGCCGCGGCCGAGCGCCTGGGCGTCACCGACCGGCACTTGCGGCGCGCGTTCCAGTCCGAGTTCGGCGTCTCCCCGGTCGCGTTCGCGCAGACGCAGCGCCTGCTGCTCGCGAAGCAGCTGCTCACCGACACGCGCATGCCGGTGACCGAGGTCGCGTTCGCGAGCGGCTTCGGCAGCGTGCGGCGCTTCAACGCGCTGTTCCGCGAGCGCTACCGGCTGCGCCCGCGCGAGCTGCGCAAGGCGTCGCTGCCGGCCGCGGCGGGCGATGCGCTCGCCTTCGAGCTCGGCTACCGTCCGCCCTACGACTGGCGCGCGATCGCGGGCTTTCTCGGCGCGCGCGCGGTCGCGGGGGTCGAGGCCTGCGACGCGACGGCGTACCGCCGCACCGTGCGCATTTGGAGCGGCGCGGCGTGGCACAGCGGCTGGATCGAGATCGCGCCGGCCCGGAACAAGCCCGCGCTGCGGGTGAGCGTGGCGGCCTCGCTCGGCAAGGCGCTGCCGCCGGTGCTCGCGCGGGTCAAGACGCTGATGGACCTCGCCTGCCATCCGGTCGAGGTCGCGCGCGCGCTCGGCCCGCTCGCGGCGCGCCGCCCCGGCATGCGCGTGCCGGGCGCGTTCGACGGCTTCGAGATCGCGCTGCGCGCGATCCTCGGCCAGCAAGTGAGCGTCGCCGCGGCGCGCACGCTCGCGGGGCGCATCGCCGAAGCGTTCGGAGATTCGCTCGAGACGCCGTTTGATTCGCTGAAAACGCTTTTTCCGTCCGCCGGCCGGATCGCGACGTTGCCGTACCAGAGAATTGCAAGACTTGGAGTGCCGGCGGCGCGCGCGCGCTCGATCCTGGCGCTCGCGCGCGCGGTCGCCGGCGGCGAGCTCGATCTCGCGCCCGGCGCCGAGGTCGAGCCGACGCTCGCAAAGCTGCGCGCGCTGCCCGGCGTGGGGGAGTGGACCGCGCAATACGTCGCGCTGCGCGCGCTCGCCTGGCCGGACGCTTTCCCGCACACCGACTACGGCGTGATGAAGGCGCTGAAGCTCACCGACCCGAAGCGCGTGCTCGCCGCGGCGGAGCGCTGGCGGCCATGGCGCGCCTACGCGGTGATGCACCTGTGGCAATCGCTCGCGAAAGGAGACAGGAAATGAAACGCTACGACTACTACGACAGCCCCTGCGGGCGCATGCTGCTGGTCGCCGACGGCGATGCCTTGTGCGGCGCGTACTTCGTCGGCCAGAAGCATTTCAAGGAAATCGACGGCGACTGGCGGCGCGACCCGCAGGCGGCAGCTTTGGTCCAGGCGAGGCGCGAGCTGGACGAGTATTTCGGCGGCAAGAGAAAGCGCTTCCAGATCCCGCTCGCGGCGGAGGGCACGCCGTTCCAGCGCGCGGTGTGGCAGGCGATCGCGGGCGTCGGGTTCGGCAAAACGATCAGCTATGCCGAACTCGCGCGCCGCGCCGGCCGCCCGGGCAGCGCGCGCGCCGCGGGCGCGGCGACCGGACGCAACCCGATCGGCGTGATCGTGCCCTGCCACCGCATCGTCGGCGCCGACGGCAGCCTGACCGGCTACGCCGGCGGCATGGACAAGAAGGTTGCGCTACTCGACCTGGAAGGTCATCGCAGCGTCAGCCCGCCATCGTCAGCCCGCCCGAGACGCTTATTACCTGCCCGGTGATATACGCTGCCTCGTCCGAGGCGAGGAAGGCGACGATGCCGGGCACGTCGTCGGGCCGGCCGACGCGCTTTTGCGGAATCGCGCGCACCAGCGCGTCGTAGACTTTCTTGCCGGCCTCGCCCTCGCCCAGAAAGCCCCGCAGGATCGGGGTGTCGGTCGGACCCGGGCAGACCGCGTTCACCGTCACGCCCTTGCGCGCGAGCTCGCGCGCGAGCGTCTTGGTGAGCGAGAGGATGCCGCCCTTGCAGGCCGAGTACACCGACTCGCCCGAGGAGCCCACGCGCGCAGCGTCGGACGAGATGTTCACGACGCACCCCGAGCCGCGCGCGGCCATCTGCGGCAGCACAAGGTGGTGCATGTTGAGTGGGCCGCGCAGGTTGATCGAAATCAGCTCTTCCCACTCGGCGGGATCGGTGTCGAGGAAATTCTGGAACCGGTCCCAGCCCGCGTTGTTGACCAGAACGTGGATCTCGCCGCAGGACGCGATGGCGCGTTTTGCGGCCGCGTAGTCTGAAATGTCGAACACGAGCGCCTTGCCACGGACCTCCCGCGCGACTTTTACCGCAGAAACCGAATTCTTGTCGGCTACCAGCACGCTCGCGCCTTCTTCGGCGAAGCGGCAGCAGATTGCGGCTCCGATCGCGCCGCCGCCGCCGGTGACGAGAACCGACTTGTCGCGCAGGCCCTTCACTTCGGGCGCTTGTCGACCACGCGCTTGGCCTTGCCGATCGAGCGCTCGATCGAGCTGATCGGCACGATCTTCACGTCGCTGGTGACGCCGATCAGGGACTTGATGTTGTGCTTGAGCTTGCCCGCCGAGCCGACGTCGGCGCCGCCCGGGGCGAGCTCGACCAGCACCGTGAGGTGGTCCATCGGACCGTCCTTGGAAAGCTCGAGCACGTAGTGCGGGCTGAGCTCGGGCTGCTTGAGAAGCATCTCCTCGATCTGCGACGGGAACACGTTGACGCCGCGGATGATGAGCATGTCGTCCGAGCGCCCGGTGATCTTCTCCATGCGGCGCATGGTGCGCGCGGTCCCCGGCAGCAGGCGCGTCAGGTCCCGGGTGCGGTAGCGGATCACCGGCAGCCCTTCCTTGGTGAGCGTGGTGAACACCAGCTCGCCCTTTTCGCCCTCGGGCAGCGGCTTGCCGCTCTCGGGGTCGATGACCTCGGGATAGAAGTGGTCCTCCCAGATCGTCAGCCCGTCCTTGGTTTCGACGCATTCCTGCGCCACGCCCGGTCCCATCACCTCCGACAGGCCGTAGATATCGATCGCGTCGAGCGCGAGGCGCTGCTCGATCGATTTGCGCATCTCGTTGGTCCAGGGCTCGGCGCCGAAGATGCCCACCCGCAGCGAGCACTGCTTCGGGTCCATGCCCTGGCGCTCCATTTCGTCGGCGATCGCGAGCATGTACGACGGCGTTACCATGATGATCTCGGGCTTGAAGTCCTGGATCAGCTGGACTTGCCTCTCGGTCATGCCGCCGCCGAGCGGGATCACGGCGAGGCCCAGGCGCTCGGCGCCGTAGTGCGCGCCCAGCCCGCCGGTGAACAGGCCGTAGCCGTAGGCCACGTGCACCTTCTCGCCGGGCTTGGCGCCCGCGGCGCGGATCGAACGCGCCATCAGGTTGGTCCAGGTGTCGATGTCCTTGGCGGTGTAGCCGACCACGGTCGGCTTGCCGGTGGTGCCGGAGGAGGCGTGGATGCGAACGATCTTGTCCATCGGCACCGCGAACATGCCGAACGGATAGGTCTGGCGCAGGTCGGCCTTGGTGGTGAGCGGGAACCTTGCCAGGTCCGCGAGCGTGCGGCAGTCCTGCGGCCCGACGCCGGCCTGGTCGAATTTCTGCTTGTAGTGCGGCACGTGGTCGTAGGCGTGCTGCAGCGACCACTGCAGCCGCTGCAGCTGCAGCCGGCGCAGGTCCGCGAGCGGCGCCTTTTCGACCGCTTCGAGCGCGAATGCCGTCATGCTTCCTCCCCTACGAGCTTGCCTTTTATCGTTGCTGCCTTGCCGCGGAACAGGGCGATGAGCTGTCCGTTGTGGTTGGTCACTTTCATGTCGTACACGCCGCTGCGCCCGATGCGCGCCACCTCTATTCCTTCCGCGCTCAGCACGTCGCCCAGGTGCGCAGGCGCCAGGAACTCGATCGCGCAGCCCGCGGCGACCGCGCGCTGGTTGTGGCTGTTGCAGGCATAGGCGAAGGTCGTGTCGGCGAGCGTGAAGATCATGCCGCCGTGGCACAGGTCGTGGCCGTTGACCATGTTCTCGCCGACCGTCATCGACACCCGCGCGTAGCCCTGGCGCACCTCCTCGAGCCGCATGCCGAGCCAGGCCGAGCAGCGGTCCTCGCGCGTCATCGCGTCCGCCGTGGCCCGTGCCAGCGCGAGCTCGTCCACCTATTTCCCCTTGAATTGCGCCTTGCGCTTTTGCACGAACGCGGCGACGCCTTCGCGGTAGTCCGCCGTGAACCCCGCTTCGCGCTGCAGATCGCGCTCGAGGTCGAGCTGGGCGTCGAGCGAGTTCGTCGCCGAGGCGTCGAGCGCGCGCTTGATCAGCCCGTAGGCGCGGGTCGGGCCCGCGGCGAGGCCGCGCGCGAGCGCGCCCGCCTCGGCGATCAGCTTGTCGTCGTCGACGACTTTCCAGATCAGGCCCCAGCTCGCGGCGTCTTCGGCGCCGAGCTTGTCGCCCAGCAGCGCAAGCCCCAGCGCGCGCGCGCGGCCGGCGAGGCGCGGCAGCACCCAGGTGCCGCCCGAGTCGGGCACCAGCCCGATCCTGGCGAAGGCCTGGATGAAGGAGGCTGAGCGCGCGGCGAGCACCAGGTCGCAGGCGAGCGCGACGTTCGCGCCGGCGCCGGCGGCGACGCCGTTTACAGCGCACACGATCGGCTTGGGCAGCGCGCGCATGTGGCGCACGAGCGGGTTGTAGTGCGTGCCGATCGTCACCGACAGATCGAACGCCGCGTCGCCGCTCATGTCGCGCTCCGAGAGATCCTGCCCGGCGCAGAAGCCGCGCCCGGCGCCGGTCAGCAGCACGGCGCGGATCGCGTCGTCGTCTTCGGCCCGTGCCAGCGCCTCGCGCAGCAGGCCGTGCATCTCGAGGTTGAACGCGTTCAGCCGCTCGGGTCGGTTGAGGGTGATGATCTGAACGCCCGCTTCGACGGAAACGAGGATCGGCTGCGGCATGGCGGCCCCGTGCGAGACAGTGGCCGAAAGCTTACACCAAAGGGCAGTAGAATCGCTCCGGCATGCTCAAGGTCTACGCCATCGACGGTATCGTCCCCGTCGTTCATCCCGACGCCTACGTCCACCCGAGCGCGGTGCTGATCGGCGACGTGATCGTCGCAGCGGGCGCCTACGTCGGCCCCTGCGCCTGCCTGCGCGGCGACTTCGGCCGCATCGTGATCGAGCAGGGCGCCAACGTCCAGGACTGCTGCATCCTGGACGCCTTCCCCGACCGCGACCTGGTGGTCGAGTCCGACGGCCACATCGGGCACGGCGCCGTGCTG
>DAHVFK010000085.1 GCA_027317055.1 Betaproteobacteria bacterium
TTAAACGTCGCCGAGTGGTTGCGGCGGGGTCGTTTCATCTGCCTTGCTCCTATTCATGCGGCTCGCGCCGCGAATTAGAGCAGAATCTTCACTTAACCCGCTGTCCGATTTCTTGGGGCCACCTCTGAGCAATGTCCGCTGTAGGTTGGATTGAGCCAGGGGGACAGGAACGCGCTCGGTCCGAGGAATGGCGCTGAAGACTAGCCGGTACGCGGTGCGTTGTGGACGTTCCAGGCGACGCGGTCATATGGCAGCAACGGCCGAGGAGCAGACCCTGGCGTCAATTGGGCCGACCGTCTCAAAGGGGTCGCTAGCAGCCATTGCAACGGCCAAAAACCGAGCCTCAAGACCTCGCTGCGGGGGCAAGCCTCAACTCGGTCAGTCCACTTCTCAGGACTCTGACCGAGGACCGCAGCAGCCACGCCGAGAGCAGCAGGCCGACGAGCAGATCGGGCCACCGGGTCCCTGTCAGCCAGACCGCGCCGGCTGCGACGAAGACGGCGACGTTGCCGGCGATATCGTTGCGCGAGCACTCCCAGACCGAGCTCATGTTCACGTCCGCCGTGCGGTGCTTCCACAGCAGCGCGAGGCAGGTCGAATTGGCTATCAGAGCAAGCAGGCTGACGAGTCCCATCGCTTCGAACAGAGGCGTGGCGCCGTAAACGGAACGATAGCCGACCTGCAGCAGGACGAACAACGCGGCGGCCAGGATCAGCACTCCCTTGAACACTGCCACTCTGGCCTTTGAGCGAGCGCCTTTCGAAATGGCGTAGATGCTCAGGCCGTAGGTCAACGCATCGCCAAGATTGTCCAGTGAATCCGACAGGAGCGCGGTCGAGCCCGCGAAGAGGCCGGCTCCCAACTCGACGACGAACATCACGGCGTTGATTGCCAACACCGCTTTCAACGTAGACGCCTGGCTCTCTCCGAGCGCGTCGACAGCGCAAGCCTTGTCGTCGCAACAGCCGCTCATTGCTGCCATTCTACTCCGCGCTATAATCAAGCGGTCATTCGGCAGCACGCCGCGGCGAGGAGCAAGACCGATGCGGCTATCCCTCAGATTCATCGTCCCTCTCGGCATCGCGCTGGCGGCGATCGCCTATGCGGTGGTGCCGCTGGTCGACCGCCTGACCCTGAAGTGGTTCGTGCAGGACCTCGAGCGGCGCAGCGAGCTGATCGCGAACACGATGCAGGAGCCGTTTGCCGACCTGCTGCGCGAAAATTCGCGCCCGAAGCTTGCGCGCTACTTCGAAGGCGTGATCCGGGGCGAGCGCGTGTTCGCGATCGGCTTCTGTCAGCCCGACGGCAAGATGCTCTACGCGACGCGCGCCTTTCCGCCGCAGGTGAGCTGCGACCCGCAGACGCTCGCTGCCGACCGCGACCGCGTGCTGCAGCTCGAGGACGGCCCGCTGCACGTCTCGGTGAATCCGATCGACGAGGGCGGCAATCGGCTCGGCGAGCTGGTGATCGTGCAGGACATGAGTTTCGTGCAGCGGCGCAGCGAAGACACCAAGAAGTACATCTTCTACCTGTTCGCGGCGATCGCCGCGGTGGTGGCGCTGATCACGGTGGTGATCGCCGAGATCAGCTGGCGCGGCTGGGTGGCCGGGATCAAGGCGCTGATCTCGGGCGAGGCGCTGCTGCGCTCGCCCGAGCAGGTGAACGTATCGGCGCCCGAGCTGCGGCCGATCGCCAAGGACCTGCAGGCGCTGGTGCACGACCTGGAGTCCGAGCGCCTTGGCCGCGACGAGAGCCAGACCACCTGGGGCCCCGACGCGCTGCGCCGCATCCTGCGCGAGGACTTGAAGGGCGACGAGGTGCTGATCGTGTCCAACCGCGAGCCCTACATCCACGAGCGGCACGACAACGTGATCGAGATCCGCCGCCCGGCGAGCGGGCTGGTGAGCGCGCTCGAGCCGGTGATGCGCGCCTGCTCGGGCACCTGGATCGCGCACGGCGCGGGCAGCGCCGACCGCGAGTCGGTCGACCGCTACGACCGGGTCATGGTGCCGCCGGACAACCCCGCCTACCGCATCCGCCGTGTCTGGCTGACCGAGCAGGAGGAGAAGGGCTACTACTTCGGCTTCGCCAACGAGGGGCTGTGGCCGCTGTGCCACATCGCGCACACGCGGCCGGTGTTCCGCGCCGAGGACTGGGAGTACTACAAGACGGTCAACCAGCGTTTCGCCGAGGTGGTGGTGGCCGAGTCCCGCACCGAGGACCCGATCGTGCTGGTGCAGGACTACCACTTCGCGCTGCTGCCGCGCATGGTGCGCGAGCGCATGCCGCGCGCGACCATCATCACCTTCTGGCACATCCCCTGGCCCAACCCGGAGGCTTTCGGCATCCTGCCCTGGCGCGAGGAGGTGCTCGAGGGGATGCTCGGCTCGTCGATCCTCGGCTTTCACACCCAGTTCCACTGCAACAACTTCTTCGACACGGTGGACCGCTTGCTCGAGGCGCGCGTCGACCGCGAGACGTTCACCATCTCCTACGGCGGCGAACAGACCGAGGTGCGGCGCTACCCGATCTCGATCGAGTGGCCGCCGTCCGCGCTGGCCCATCAGCTGCCGGTCGAGGAGTGCCGCAGGGTGGTGCGCGAGCGCCTGGGCATGGCGCCCGACCTGCGCATCGGCATCGGCATCGACCGGCTCGACTACACCAAGGGGATTCTTGAGCGCTTCATGGCGCTCGAGCGCCTGTTCGAGCTCGAGCCGCACTGGGTCGGGCGCTTCGCCTTCGTCCAGGTGGCAGCGCCGTCGCGCTCGTCGATCGACGAGTACCAGAATTTCGAGGCGCGCGTGCGCGCGCTGGCCGACAAGATCAACGAGCGCTACGGCCGGCCGGGCTACCAGCCGATCGTGCTCAAGATCGAGCACCACACCGCCGAGCAGGTGTTCGAGCTGTACCGCGCGGCGGATCTTTGCTACGTTTCGAGCCTGCACGACGGCATGAATCTGGTCGCCAAGGAGTTCGTCGCGGCGCGCGACGACGACCGCGGCGTGCTGATCCTGTCGCAGTTCACCGGCGCCTCGCGCGAGCTGCACGAGGCGCTGATCGTCAACCCGTACGACATCGAGCAGAGCGCCGCCGCGATGCACATCGCGCTCACCATGCAGCCCGAGGAGCAGAGCGCGCGCATGCGCGCCATGAGGAGCCTAGTGGCGGAATTCAACGTCTACCGCTGGGCCGGCCGCATGCTGCTCGACGCGGCGCGCATGCGCCACCGCCGTCGGGTGCTGTCGCGAGGGCGGCGCGCGCCGCGGCTCACGGCCGCAGGATGAGCGGCGCGTCGCTGCCGCCGCCCACGGCCGACTGGGCGCTGTTCCTCGACGTCGACGGCACGCTGCTCGAGCACGCCGACACCCCCGACGCGGTGCGGGTGGACGGCGCGATACGAGGTCTGCTTTCCGACCTGCAGGCCGGCGCGGGCGGGGCGCTGGCGCTGATCAGCGGGCGCTCGGTCGCGGACCTGGACGGCCTGTTCGCGCCGCTCAAGCTGCCGGCGGCGGGGCAGCACGGCGCCGAGCGGCGCGACGGCGCGGGGCGCATGCACCGGCACGAGCTTCCCGAGGCGCCCGTGCGGCAGGCCGCAAAGCGCCTGGCCGCCTTCGCCGCCGCGCACCCGGGCCTGCTGCTGGAGGACAAGGGGCATAGCCTGGCGCTGCATTTCCGGCTTGCGCCGCAGCTCGAGGGCGAGGCGCGCGCGCTGGTGGACCAGGTGCTGGCGGAGCTGGGCGCGGGCTTCGAGCTGCAGCGCGGCAAGATGGTGCTCGAGGTGAGGCCGGGCGGGCGCGACAAGGGCAGCGCGATCGCCGAATTCATGACCGAGGCGCCGTTTCGCGGCCGCACGCCGGTGTTCATCGGCGACGACCTGACCGACGAGGTCGGCTTCGGCGTGGTCAACGGCATGGGCGGGGTGTCGATCAAGGTGGGCGAGGGGCCTTCGCAGGCGCACTGGCGCATCGCCGATGCGGCCGAAGTGCGCGCCTGGCTGGGCGAGTGGGCGGCGCGCAAAGCGCGCGCGCAACGCTAGGCTGCGTCGAGCGGCTTGAGCTCGGCCTCGAGCGGAAGCGGCGCGGGCAGCGCCCCGCTGCGGCGCGCCGCGGGGGGCGCGCCCATGATGTCGGCCACCTGTTCCAGCGCGCCCATCACCGTCGCCTGGCGCGCGGCGTCGAGCCTGGCGAAGCCCGACACGAAGCGCTCGTGCAGGAAGGGCGGCGCGCCGTCTAGCATGCGCGCGCCCTGCTCGGTCAGGCGCGAGTGCACCACGCGCCGATCCTCGGCGTTGCGGTAGCGCACCACCAGGCCGCGCGCCTCGAGCTTGTCGAGGATGGTGGTGACGGTGGCCGGGCTCAGGCTCGCGGCCGCCGACAGGCGCCCCGAGGTCACTTCGCCCAGCATGCGAATCGCGCGCAACACGACCAGTTGCGGCAGCGTGATGCCGAGCGCGCGTTCGAGCTCTTTGGAGTGGCTGTCGACCGCGTGTACGATGCGGCGGATCGCAGACAGCACCCGGGTTTCAGATTCGTTCATGGCATTAGTTTGACATCAAATAATATGTTCTGTAAACTTATGGCCTGTAATTATAATATAACCCATTGAAATAATGTGCGGAATTTCAGGATTGGTCACTTTTGACGGCGCGCCGGCGTCCGTTTCCGCGCTGCAGAGCATGAACGCCTCGATGGCGCCCAGGGGCCCCGACGGCGAGGGCGTCATCGCCCGCGGCCGCGTCGCGCTCGGCCACCGGCGGCTCAAGATCATCGACCTGTCGGAGCGCGCGGCGCAACCGATGTGCGACCCGCTGCTCGGGCTGACGCTGGTGTTCAACGGCTGCATCTACAACTACCGCGAGCTGCGGCGCGAGCTCGAGGCGCAGGGCTACCGCTTCTTTTCGGACGGCGACACCGAGGTGGTGCTCAAGGCCTGGCACGCCTGGGGCGAGGGCTGCCCCGCGCGGCTACAGGGCATGTTCGCCTTCGCGCTGCACGAGCGCGACAGCGGGCGCGTGATCCTCGCGCGCGACCGGCTCGGCATCAAGCCGCTGTACTACGCCGAGAGGCCGCGCGAACTGCGCTTCGCCTCGAGCCTGCCGGCGCTGCTCGCCGCGGGCGGGGTCGACAGCTCGATCGACCCGGTGGCGCTCAACTACTACCTGTCGTTCCACGCCGTGGTGCCGGCGCCGCGCACCATCCTGAAAGGGGTGAAGAAACTGCCGCCGGCGACGCTGCGCGTGATCGAGCCCGACGGCCGCAGCCAGGAGCGCGAGTACTGGTCGCTGTCGTTCGAGCGCAGCGCGGCCGACCAGCTGCGCAGCAGCGCCGAATGGCGCGAGCAGCTCGGCGCCGCGCTGCGGCGCGCGGTCGAGCGGCGCATGGTGGCCGACGTTCCGGTCGGGGTGCTGCTCTCGGGCGGGGTCGACTCGAGCCTGATCGTCGGCCTGCTGACCGAAGCCGGACAGGTCGGGCTGAACACGTTCTCGATCGGCTTCGAGGCCGCCAACAACGAATCGGGCGACGAGTTCCGCTATTCGGATCTGATCGCCGAGCGCTTCGAGACCGAGCACCACAAGATCTTCATCGAATCGGCACGCCTGCTGGACGCCCTGCCGGGCACCATCGCGGCGATGTCCGAGCCGATGGTGTCGTACGACAACGTGGGCTTCTACCTGCTCTCGCAGGAGGTGGCGAAGCACGTCAAGGTGGTGCAGAGCGGGCAGGGCGCCGACGAGGTGTTCGGCGGCTACCACTGGTACCCGAAGCTGGTCGGCTCGGGCGACCCGGCGGCGGACTACGCGCGCGCTTTCATGGACCGCGACTACGGGCGCTACCGCGAGCAGGTGTCGGCCGAATACGTCGGCAACGACCACGCGCGCGAGCTGATCGAGCAGCGCATGGCCCAGGACGGTGCGAGCGACCCGGTCGATCGCGCGCTGCGGCTGGACACCACGGTGATGCTGGTCGACGATCCGGTCAAGCGGGTCGACAATATGACGATGGCTGCAGGGCTGGAAGCGCGCGTGCCGTTCCTGGATCACGAGCTGGTCGAGCTCGCGGCCCGCATCCCGCCCGACCAGAAGCTGCGCGACGGCGGCAAGGGCATCCTCAAGGACGTCGCGCGCCAGGTGGTGCCGAGCGAGGTCATCGACCGGCCCAAGGGCTACTTCCCGGTGCCGGCGCTGAAGTACCTCGAGTGGCCGTTCCTCGAGCTCGCGCGCGACGCGCTCGGCTCGCGCGCGGCCAAGGAACGCGGCATCTTCCGCCGCGGCTACCTCGACGCGCTGTTCGCCGACCCCAAGGGCCACATCACGCCGCTGCGCGGCTCCGAGCTGTGGCAGGCGGCGCTGCTCGAACTTTGGCTGCAAGCGCAAGGAGCCTGACATGGCCACCCGGACCCAATCCGCGAACCGCGCCCGCAAGAGCCGCGGCAAGGGCGCCTACGCCCACCGCATCCAGCGCCTGCACCGGGAGGCGCCCGGGCAGCTGCCGCAGCGCAACGCGACCCTCGACTGCGGCTGGGGCAGGCTGCTTTTCGGTCAGACCTTCGACGAGCCGGCGAAGCTCGCCGCGGCGCTGCTGGAAGAAGACCTCGAGCGGCGCGACATCGCCGCCTACGTGCGCGACCCGCACGTGGTGCTCGCCGCCGCGCCGCAGCAGCTGTTTCTCGATCCCTCGCACACCTACCGCCTGGACCTCTCGACCTACCGCGCCTCGGCGCGCCGGCCGCGCGGCTTCGTGGTGCGCTGGCTGACCGGTGCGGCCGATGCCGACGCGATCAACCGCATCTACCTCTCGCGCTCGATGGTGCCGGTGCGCCCGGACCTGCTGCTCGACAAGCGCGACAGCCGCACCCTCGTCTACCTGGTGGCCGAGGACGAAAAGAGCGGCGAGGTGATCGGCACGGTGACCGGGGTCGATCACCGGCGCGCCTTCGCCGACCCGGAGGGCGGCGCCTCGCTGTGGTGCCTGGCGGTGCACCCGCAGGCGGTGCACCCGGCCGTGGGCGAGACGCTGGTGCGGCGCCTGGCGGAGTACTTCCAGGCGCGCGGCGCGGCGCACATGGACCTCTCGGTGATGCACGACAACTGGCAGGCGATCGAGCTGTACGAGAAGCTCGGCTTCGTGCGCGTGCCCGAGTTCACGGTCAAGCACAAGAACGCGATCAACGAGAAGCTGTTCGTCGGCGCGCCGCCCGAATCCCGGCTCAATCCCTACGCGCGCATCATCGTCGACGAGGCGCGCCGGCGCGGCATCGCGGTGGAAGTGATCGACGCGAAGGGCGGCTTCTTCCGCCTCACCTCGGGCGGGCGCACGGTGCGCTGCCGCGAGAGCCTGTCGGAACTCACCAGCGGCGTCGCGGTCAGCATCTGCGACGACAAGGCGGTGACGCGCCGCGCGGTGCAGCGCGCCGGGGTGCGCGTGCCCGAGCAGATCGAGTACAGCTCGCGCGAGCAGCTGGCGGAGTTCCTCGCCCGTTACCGCCAGGTGGTGGTCAAGCCGGCGCGCGGCGAGCAGGGCCGCGGCGTGTCGGTCGGGCTGGAGGACCTCGAGCAGGCGATGGCCGCGGTCGAGCAGGCGCGCGAAAGCTCGTCGCGCGTGCTGGTCGAGGAGTGCGTGCAGGGCGAGGACCTGCGCCTGGTGGTGATCGACTTCAAGGTCGTGGCCGCGGCGCTGCGCCGCCCGGCGCGCGTGATCGGCGACGGCCGCAGCAGCGTGCGCGAGCTGATCGCGTCGCAGAGCCGGCGGCGCGCGGCCGCCACCGGCGGCGAGTCGAACATCCCGCTCGACGCCGAGACCGCGCGCTGCGTGGCGGGCTGCGGATACTCGCTGGAAGACATGCCGCCGCAGGGCGCCGAGTTCGCGGTGCGCCGCACCGCCAACCTGCACACCGGCGGCACCATCCACGACGTCACCGACGAGGTGCATCCCGCACTGATCGAGGCCGCGGTCAAGGCCGCGCGCGCGATCGATATCCCGGTCACCGGGATCGACTTCATCGTGCGCTCGCCGCGCGCGGCGCATTACGCCTTCATCGAGGCCAACGAGCGCCCGGGGCTGGCCAACCACGAGCCGCAGCCGACCGCCGAACGCTTCATCGACCTGCTGTTTCCGCTTTCGCTGCCGGCCGCCGCGCGCCAGGCGAGCGCCTGACAAGGAGCCACGCGACCATGGCACGCCTTACCATCGACGTCGACTACCTGGCGCGCATCCTGCGACGCCTGCTGGACACGCCCAGCCCCGCCGGCTACACCGACGCGGTCGCGCGCCTCGCGGGCGAAGAGCTCGCCGAGCTCGGCATCGAGTATGAGCTGACGCGCCGCGGCGCGATCCGCGCCCGCATGGCGGGGCGCAAGCGCCAGCCCGCGCGCTCGCTGATCGCGCACCTCGACACGCTCGGCGCTCAAGTCAAGAACCTGAAGGACAACGGCCGGCTCGAGCTGGCCCGGGTCGGGCACTGGTCGGCGCGCTTCGCCGAGGGCGCGCGCTGCACGCTGTTCACCGACACGGGCTCGTTCCGCGGCACCATCCTGCCGCTCAAGGCATCGGGCCACGTGTTCAACGAGCAGATCGACACCCAGCCGGTGGGCTGGGAGCACATCGAGCTGCGCATCGACGCGCTGGCGCGCAACGCGCGCGACCTGGCGCGGCTCGGGATCGCGATCGGCGACATGGTGGCGGTCGACCCGCAGCCCGAGTTCCTCTCCAACGGATTCGTGGTCAGCCGGCACCTGGACGACAAGGCCGGCTGCGCGGTGATGTTCTCCGCGATCAAGGCGCTCAAGGAGGCGGGCGAGCCGCTGCCGGTCGACACCCTGTTCCTGTTCTCGATCTCGGAGGAGGTCGGCGTCGGCGCCTCCTCGGTGCTGACCCACGACGTGGCGTCGATGGTGATCATCGACAACGGCACCACCGCGCCGGGCCAGAACAGCTCGGAGTTCGGCGTCACCATCGCCATGGCCGACATGACCGGGCCGTTCGACTACCACCTGACCCGCAAGCTGATCCGGCTCTGCCGCGAGCAGGACATTGCCTTCCAGCAGGACCTGTTCCGCTACTACCGCTCCGACAGCGCCTCGGCGCTCGAGGCTGGCGACGACGTGCGCACCGCGCTGATCACCTTCGGCATCGACGCCTCGCACGGCTACGAGCGCATCCACATGCACGCGCTGCGCTCGCTCGCGGAGCTGGTCACCGCCTACGCCACGAGCGAGATCGAGATCCCGCGCGACGCCCAGGAGGCCGGCTCGCTCAAGGGCTTCACCGAGCAGCCGATGGTGGAAGCGCACGAAACCGAGACCCTGATCACCCGCGACGGACCGCAGCCGAAGTAGCGCCGGATGCGGACCGAACGCGAGCTCACGGCGCGCGCACTGCTGAGCGGGATGCTGCTCGGGGCGCTGCTGACGCCGTGCAACGTCTACTCCGGGCTCAAGATCGGCTGGTCGTTCAACATGTCGATCGTCGCGCTGCTGCTCAGCCTGGGCGGCTGGCGCCTGGCCGAGCGCGCCGCGGGCGCCGCGCGCTGGTCGCAGAAGGAAAGCAACATCGCGCAGACCGCAGCCTCCTCGGCCGCGTCGATCGTCTCCGGCGGCCTGGTGGCGCCGATCCCGGCCTACACCCTGATCACCGGCGAGCGCCTCGGCGCGCTGCCGATGGTGGCCTGGGTGTTCGCGGTCAGCTTCCTCGGCATCTGGGTGGCCTGGGCGCTGCGCCCGTCGCTGATCGAGGACTCGCCGCTGCGCTTTCCGGCCGGCGTCGCGACGCTCGAGACGATGCGCGACATCTTCGGCCATGGGCGCGAGGCGCTGGCGCGGGTCGCGGTGCTGCTCGGCGCGACGCTCGCCGCGGGGCTGCTCAAGTGGGCCCAGACCTTCGCCCGCCTGCTCGGCGAGTGGTCGCCCTCGGCGCTGGCGGCCAGGTTCAGCTTCACGCTCGCGCCCTCGCCGCTGCTGATCGGCTTCGGCGCCATCGTCGGCCTGCGCGTGGGCGCGTCGCTGCTGGCCGGCGCGCTGCTCGCCTGGGGGCTGCTCGGGCCCTGGCTGCTCGCCAGCGGCCGGGTGAGCGCCGACGGCGCGGCCGGCTCGCTGTTCGAGCCGCTGGTGGCGTGGCTGCTGTGGCCCGGCGTCAGCCTGATGGTGAGCGCGACCCTGACCGGCCTCGCGCTGCGCCTGGCGCCGAAGGCGTCCCGGCGCGCGGGTCGACCGCGCATGCGGCTGCCCGCGCTGTCGGTGCCGGCGCTCGCCGGCTTCGCGCTTGCCTGCGCGCTGACGGTGGCGCTGCAGGTCGTGCTGTTCGGAATATCTCTTCCTCTGGCGCTGCTCGCGATTCCGCTCGCGCTGGTGCTCGCGGTGGTCGCGGCGCGCGTAGTGGGCGAGACCGGCATTCCGCCCATCGGCGCGATCGGCAAGGTGTCGCAGCTCGGCATCGGCATCGCCGCGCCGGGCCAGGCGGTGACCAACCTGATGGCGGCCAACGTCGCCGGCGGCGCGGCCGGCCAGTGCGCCGACC
>DAHVFK010000086.1 GCA_027317055.1 Betaproteobacteria bacterium
GGTGCCAAGCGCTCAGAAGAAGCCTCCGATCGTGCCGCGCAGACTCCAGATCGGGAACAGCAACACCTGCAGCAGGATCAGCAGCACGAGCGGCGAAAGGTCGATGTTCGCGATCGGCGGCACAAGTCGCCGCACCGGGCGCAGAAACGGCCGCGTCACCGTATCGACGACCGGATTCGCGGCGGTGTGCGGCGCCACCCAGGACAGGATCGCCTGCACGATGACCGCGAAGATCAGCATGTAAACGCTCAGGCGCACCAGGTCGATCAGCGCGACCGCGGCGAGAAGCGCCAGCGCCGCGCCCGGCGCCGAACCGAGATCGCCGCCGCGAAGCGCGAACAGCGTGTAGAGCGAGACCGCCTGCAGCAGCCAGGCCGCCACCGCCGTGGCCAGATCGAGCCCGCCCAGCGGCGCAATGACCCGCCGCGCCGGGCGCACGATCCAGTTGGTCGCGAGCACGACGAATTCCCCGATCTGGTTGCGAAACGGCACTGCCAGCCACTGGAAGTGAAAGCGCGCCAGCAGCAGATAGACGAAGAACGCCGCGGCGGTGTCGACGAGGAACGACAAGATCTGCTGCAGCACTCAGCCCCCCTTGCCGATCTCTTCGCCCAGCTCCGCGCCGCGCCGGCTTGCGGCCTCGAGCGCGCGCATCATGCGCTCGGCGAGCCCCTCCTCGGCGAATACGCGCAGCGCGGCCTCGGTGGTGCCGCCCTTGGAGGTGACCCGCTCGCGCAACGCGCCCGGCGCTTCGCCGCTTTGCGCGGCCAGCTTGGCCGCGCCGAGCACGGTCTGCAAGGCGAGCTTCGCGGCGACCTCGGGCGGCAGGCCGAGCCTGACGCCCGCCGCAGCGAGCTGCTCGATGAACCAGAACACGTACGCCGGTCCGCTGCCCGAGACTGCGGTCACGGGATCGAGCAAGGCCTCTTCATCCACCCACACCACCTCGCCCACCGCGCCCAGGATACGCGCCGCGCGCTGCTTCTCGGCGGCGCTGACTTCGGGCAGTGCGTAAAGGCCGCTGATGCCGGCACCGATCAGCGCCGGCGTATTCGGCATGCAGCGCACCAGACGCCGGTGGTCCCCGAGCCAGCGCGACAGATCGGCCAGGCGCAGGCCGGCGGCGACGCTGATCACCAGCTTGGCACCGATCTCCCCGCCGAACGAGGCGAGCGCCGCGCGCATGTCCTGCGGCTTCACCGCGAGCAGCAGCGTGTCCGATTCAAGCGTCGCGGCGTCCGGCGCCGTGCTCACTCGCACCTTGTGCTGTGCGGCGAGTTTCTCGCGCGCGGCGGCGCTCACCTCGACCACCGAGATCGCACCCGGGTCGAAGCCCTGCGCCAGCAGACCGCCGATCAGAGCGCTGGCCATGTTGCCGCCGCCGAGAAACGCGATCTTCATGCCGCGCTCTTGACCTTCTCGCGCGCGCCGAAGATCGCGCTGCCGATGCGAACCATGGTAGCGCCCTCGGCGATCGCGGCCTCCATGTCGTCCGACATGCCCATCGACAGCGTGTCGAGCTCCGCGCCCTGGGCGCGCAGCCGCTCGAACAAATCGCGCACGGCGCGGAACCGCGCGCGCTGAACGGCGTGATCGCGGCTCGGCGCAGGAATTGCCATCAGGCCGCGCAGGCGCAGCCGCGGCAGCCCGGCGACCGCGCGCGCGAGCGCCGCCGCCTGGTCGGCCGCGACCCCGCTCTTGCTCGCCTCGCCGGAGAGGTTAACCTCGATCAGAACGTTCAGCGGCGCGAGGTTCGGCGGGCGCTGCTGCGAAAGTCGGCGCGCGATCTTCTCGCGATCGACGCTCTGCACCCAGTCGAAGCGCTCGGCCGCGGCGCGCGTCTTGTTGCTCTGCACCGGTCCGATCAGGTGCCACTCGAGCGCGCGCGCCCTGCTCTCGCCGAGCGAATTCGCCAGCGCGTCCATCTTTTCGATCGCCTCCTGGACATAGTTCTCGCCGAACGCCCTCTGGCCGGTCGCTTCGACCTGCGCAATTCGCGCCGGCGAGTGCGTTTTGCTCACCGCCAACAGGCGCACCGAGCCGGGCGCGCGCCCCGCCCCGGCTACGGCTACGGCGATGCGTGACATTACAGCTTGCAAATTGTCGCCAATCATTGCCATAATTTCTTGAAACTGCGGGGATTTTCTCGCTGCAACGCGCTTGCCGTACCGAATTGGGAGCATTGTAATGGATCTGACCGAACTGCTCGCCTTCGTGGTCAAGAACAAGGCGTCCGACCTGCACCTGTCGGCGGGGCTGCCGCCGATGATCCGGGTCCACGGCGACGTGCGCCGGATCAACGTGCCGCCGCTCGAGCACAAAGACGTGCACACGATGATCTACGACATCATGAACGACGGCCAGCGCAAGTTCTACGAGGAAAACCTCGAGTGCGACTTCTCGTTCGCGGTGCCGAACCTAGCGCGCTTCCGGGTCAATGCGTTCGTCCAGCAGCGCGGCGCGGCGGCGGTCATGCGGACCATCCCGTCGAAGATCCTTTCGCTCGAGGAACTGAAGTGCCCGGCGATCTTCAAGGACATCTCGGAGTATCCGCGAGGCATCGTGCTGGTGACCGGCCCGACCGGTTCGGGCAAGTCGACGACCCTGGCGGCGATGGTCAACCACATCAACGAGAACGAGTTCGGGCACATCCTGACCATCGAGGACCCGATCGAATTCGTGCACGAATCCAAGAAATGCCTTATCAATCAGCGCGAGGTCGGCCCGCATACGCTGTCGTTCGCCAATGCGCTCAGGAGCGCGCTGCGTGAAGACCCGGACGTGATTCTGGTGGGCGAGATGCGCGACCTCGAGACGATCCGCCTCGCGCTCTCGGGCGCGGAGACCGGCCACCTGGTGTTCGGCACGCTGCACACCAGCTCGGCAGCGAAGACGATAGACAGGATCGTCGACGTGTTCCCGGCGGCCGAGAAGGAGATGGTGCGCGCGATGCTCTCGGAGTCGCTGCGCGCGGTGATCTCGCAGACGCTGCTCAAGACCAAGGACGGCTCGGGGCGGGTCGCCGCGCACGAGATCATGATCGGCACCCCGGCGATTCGCAACTTGATCCGCGAGAACAAGATTGCGCAGATGTATTCTGCGATTCAGACCGGCGCGCAGCTGGGCATGCAGACGCTCGACCAGAACCTGCAGGAAATGGTCAAGCGCAATCTGGTCTCGCCCGGGGAGGCGCGCGGCAAAGCCCAAAACAAGGACATTTTCCCGGGCTGATCGCCGGGCACCGGCACATCGGCACAGGAGGCATGGCATGGAACGAGAACAGGCAACCAAATTCATGTACGACCTTCTGCGCGCACTGGTCGCGAAGAAGGGCTCCGACCTGTTCATCACGGCGAACTTTCCGCCGGCAATGAAGGTCGACGGCAAAATGACGCCGGTATCGCAGCAGGCGCTCAGCGCCGGACATACGCAGATGCTGGCGCGCTCTATCATGAACGACCGCCAGGCGGCCGATTTCGAGGCGCACAAGGAGTGCAACTTCGCGATCAGTCCGGCCGGGATCGGGCGCTTTCGCGTCAACGTCTTCATGCAGCAGGCGCAGGTCGGAATCGTCCTGCGCGTCATCACCACCGCCATCCCAAACTTCGAGGAGCTCAGCCTGCCCCCGGTGCTGAAGGACGTGGCGATGACCAAACGCGGGCTGGTGATCTTCGTCGGCGCGACCGGCTCGGGCAAGTCGACCTCGCTCGCCGCCATGGTCGGCTACCGCAACGAGAACTCATACGGCCACATCATCACGATCGAGGATCCGGTCGAATTCGTGCACCCGCACAAGAACTGCATCGTCACCCAGCGCGAGGTCGGGGTCGATACCGATTCGTGGGAGACGGCGCTCAAGAACACCCTGCGCCAGGCGCCGGACGTGATCCTGATCGGCGAGGTCCGCGATCGCGAGGTGATGGAGCACGCGATCGCGTTCTCCGAGACCGGCCATCTCTGCCTCGCCACGCTGCACGCCAACAACGCCAACCAGGCAATGGACCGGATCATCAACTTCTTCCCCGAGGATCGGCGCCAGCAGCTGCTGATGGACCTGTCGCTCAACCTCAAGGGCGTGATATCGCAGCGCCTGATCCCGCTCAAGGAGGGCAAGGGGCGCGCAGCGGCGGTCGAGGTGCTGCTCAACTCACCGCTGATCTCCGACCTGATCTTCAAGGGCGAGGTGCACGAGATCAAGGAAGTGATGAAGAAATCGCGCGAGCTCGGCATGCAGACTTTCGACCAGGCGCTGTTCGACCTGTACGAGAAAGGCCGCATCGGCTACGAGGACGCGCTGCGCTTCGCCGATTCGACCAACGAGGTGCGACTGGCGATCAAGCTGCACGGCAAGGAAGCCAAGGACCGCGACCTCACCAAGGGCATCGAGCACCTGGACATCGTGTAACGGGCGGCTTCCGCTGCAAGAGCAAGACTTCCACGGCGTCTTTCCTTACCTGGTCTCGCCGCTCGACGCCGCCGGCGAGGTGAACGCGCAAGTGCTGGGGCGCCTGTGCGACGACCTGATCGGGGCCGGCGTGCACGGCCTGACGCCGCTCGGCTCGACCGGAGAGTTCGCCTACCTCTCGTTCACCCAACGCCGCCGCGTCGTCGAAGTCGCGGTGCAAGCGGCGCGGAAAAGGGTGCCCATCGTCGCGGGCGTCGCTTCGACCACGATCGCCGACGCGGTGGCGCAGGCGCGCGAGTGGCAGCGCCTGGGCTGCGACGGCATCCTCGCTATCCTCGAGGCCTACCTTCCGGTCGCGGACGAAGGGGTGTACGCCTACTTCGAGGCGATCGCGAACGCGGTGTCGCTGCCGTTGGTGCTGTACACCAACCCTAATTTCCAGCGCTCGGACCTCAGCCTGCCGGTGATCGAGCGGCTGAGCCGCATCGCGAACGTCCGCTACATCAAGGATGCCTCGTTCAACACCGGCCGGCTGCTTTCGATCATGGAGCGGGTCGCGGGTCGCGTGCAGGTCTTTGCCGCCTCGTCCCACATCCCGGCCTGCGTCATGCTGATCGGTGGCGTTGGCTGGATGGCAGGCCCGGCGTGCGTCGCGCCGCGCCAGAGCGTCGCGCTCTACGAGCTGCGCCGCAAGGGCGACTGGAGCGCGGCGATGGGCCTGCAACGCCGCCTCTGGAGCCTGAACCAGGCGTTCGCAAAGTACAACCTTGCGGCATGCATCAAGGGCGGTCTCGAGCTGCAGGGTTACGCGGTTGGTGCGCCGCTGCCGCCGCAAGCGCCCTTGTCCGCCGATGGCATCGAGGACGTGCGCCGCGCGCTGGCCGCCATCGGGGCGCTCTGAGTGCGCGCCGGTGCCGCGCCGCCGCCGATCCCGCCGGCCGAGGTCGAGATCATCGCTGTGCGCGCGCAAGGCGCCGGTGGACAGAATGTCAACAAGGTCTCCAACGCCGTTCACCTGCGCTTCATCATCCGCGCATCGTCGTTGCCAGAGCCGATCAAGGAGCGGCTGCTCGCCGTGCGCGATTCGCGCATCAGCACCGACGGCGTGGTGGTGATCAAGGCCCAGCGCCACCGCAGCCTCGAGCTGAACAAGGCCGAAGCACTGGAGCGGCTGTACGAGCTGGTGCGGCGCGCCGCCTACACGCCGCGCAAGCGCAAACCCACCCGGCCCACGCGCAGCTCGCAAAGGAAGCGCCTCGAAGGCAAGGTCAAGCGCGGCCGCATCAAGGCGCTGCGGCGCCGGGTGATGGACTGAGCGCGCCGCGCCTGCGCCCGCCGGCGACGATCTCGAACTCGTACAGACGGCACTCGATCGGTCCGTTGAAGAGCGGCGTGCGGCGCGAAGGCGCGAGCCGGATCAGCTTCTCGAGCCGGCGGTCGGCGGTGAAGAAATGGCAGCGCCAGCCGGCGAAGCGCCGCTTGAGCGCATCGCCCAGCCTGGGATAGAACGCCGCCAGCTGCTCGGACTCGCCGATCCTCTCGCCGTAGGGCGGATTGGCGATCATCACCCCCGAAGAGGCCGGCGCCGCGCGCTCGAGCACATCGCACCGCTCGAGCGTCACCCAGCGCTCGACCCCGGCGGCCGCCAGGTTGCGCCGCGCGGCCGCGAGCGCGGCCGGGTCGGTGTCGCTGCCGTAGAGGGCCAGGTCCTGCACGGTCTGGGACGGCTCGGCCCGGATGCGGTTCCACAGCGCGGGATCGAAACTGCGCAATTTCTCGAAGCCGAAGCCGCGCTTCGCGCCTGGCGCACGGCCGCGCGCCATGGCCGCCGCCTCGATGAGCAGCGTGCCGCCGCCGCACATCGGATCGAGCAGCGGCTCGCCCGGCGTCCAGCCCGAGAGCATCACCAGGCCCGCGGCGAGGTTCTCGCGCAGCGGCGCTTCGACCGTTTCCCCGCGCCAGCCGCGCTTGAACAGCGCCTCGCCCGAGGTATCGAGGTACAGTGCGCCGCGCCGCTGCTCGAGAAAGGCGTGCACCCGGACGTCGGGACGCGCGCGCTCGATGCTCGGGCGCCGGCCGAGCGCATCACGGAAGCGGTCGCACACCGCGTCCTTGATGCGTAGCGTGATGAATTCGAGGCTCTTGAGCGGGCTTTTCTGCGCCGTGACGTTCACCCGCAGCGTGCGCTCGACCGCGAACAGCGCAGGCCAGTCCACCCCGTGCGCCGCGGCGTAGACGTCATCCTCGCGTTCGTACGAGAATTCGGCCACCCGCCACAGCACGCGCGAAGCGAGGCGCGACCACAGATTGGCGCGGTAGCAGGCATGCCAGCTGCCGGAAAAGGCGACGCCGCCCGGAACCGCTGCCGCCTCGCGCGCCCCCAGCTTCGAGAGCTCGGTGACTAGCAGCGCCTCGAGCCCGCGCGGGCAGGGGGCGAAGAAGGCCTGCTCAGAACGGTTTGAGGACAACCAGGACCACTGCGCCGATGAGGATCAACACCGGAAACTCGTTGAACCAGCGAAACCAGACGTGGCTCTTTGCGTTACGGTCGTATTTGAAGTCGAGCATCAGCTTCCCGCACCAGACGTGGTAGCCGATGAGCAGCGCCACCAGCAGCAGCTTGGCGTGCAGCCAGCCGCCGCCGAAGTGCCAGCCGAGCCACAGCCAGGTGCCGAACACGACGGTCAGGATGCCGCCCGGGGTCATGATGCCCCAGAACAGCTTTCGCTCCATGACCTTGAAGCGCTCGATCGACGCGCGGTCGTGCGACATCGCGTGGTAGACGAAAAGGCGCGGCAGGTAGAACAGCCCGGCGAACCAGGTGACCATGAAGATAATGTGAAGGGCCTTTATCCAGAGCATCTTGGGACTACCTCATAAGGCGCCGGCGCGTGAGCACCACCGCGGCGTAGAAGGCCAACATAGCATAGGCGGCAAGCACCGCCGCGTGCGGCAGCAGCGCCGCGGATGCCTCGCCCGCGAGCAGCGGCCGCACCATCGCCACGCCGTGATAAAGCGGCAGCAGCTCGGCGACCACGCGCACCGCCGCCGGCAGGCGATCGACCGGGAAGAACACGCCTGAGAGCATCATCATCGGCGTCAGCGCCAGCGTCAGGTAGTAGCTGAAGAAGTCGTAGCCGGTGGCGAGGGCGTTGATCGCAAGGCCCAGCGCGGCGAATGCGAGTCCGATCAGCAGAATGACGGGCAGCGTCGCGAGCGCGAGCGGCACGCTCGCATAGCCGAACAGCGCGACCACCAGCAGCATGCAGGCGCCCGCCGCGAGCGCCTTGCTCGCCGCCCAAGCCCACTCTCCGGCGACCACGTCGTCGAGCGTCATCGGTGCGTTCAGGATTGCGTCCCAGGTTTTTTGCACGTGCATGCGCGAGAAGGCCGAGAAAAGCGACTCGAAGGTCGCCGCGTACATCGTCGCCGAGGCCGCGAAGCCCGCGGCGAGGAACGCGAAGTACGAGCTGCCGTTCATCTTGCCCAGCACCGCGCCCAGTCCGTAACCGAGGCCGAACAGCATGATCAAGGGGTCGGCCAGGTTGCCCAGGATCGACGGCAGGGCGAGCTTCTTCCACACCAGCCAGTTGCGGCGCCACACGGCGATGAATCGCATGCTGGGTACCGGCAGCGCGTAGAGTCGGGCACTTGTCATCTCAGTCGCGCAGGTCGCGCCCCGTGAGCCGGAGGAAGACGTCCTCGAGATTCGCCGGCCGGTGCAGGTAGACCAGCTCGCGCTGCCCGCGCAGGCTTTCGATCAGGGGTCCGACGTCACCTGCATAGCAAAATAGCGTCTCGCCCGCGCGTTCGACCCGTGGCGCGAGCGTCCTGGCGCGCTCGCCCCAGCGCTCGATCCCGGGCCCGTGAACCTCGAGCACCTGTCCCTCGACGTGCACCGCGATCAGCGCGCGCGGGCTGCCCGCGGCCACGATGCGGCCGCGGTCGAGGATCACCAGCCGGGTGCACAGGCGCTCGGCCTCCTCCATGAAGTGGGTGGTGAGCACCAGCGTCTTGCCCTGCTGCGTGAGCTGCCGCAGGCGCTCCCAGATGAGGTGGCGCGCCTGCGGGTCGAGCCCGGTGGTCGGCTCGTCCATGAACAGCAGCTTCGGGTCGTTGACCAGCGCGCGCGCGAGCGTCAGGCGCCGCTTCATGCCGCCCGACAGGGTCTGCAGCCTGGCGTCGGCGCGGCCCGCGAGCCCGGCGAACTCGAGCAACGACGGGATGCGGGCCTGAATCTCGGCGTCATGAAGGCCGAAGTAGCCGCCGAACACGACCAGATTCTCTTTGACGGTGAAATCGGGGTCGAGGTTGTCGAATTGCGGCACGACGCCGACGCGCGCCCGCGCCTCGCGCGCGCGCCGCGGCACCGGCTCGCCGAGCAGCGCGATCTCGCCTTCGTCGGCGTCGATCAGACCGAGACAGAGCTTGAGCGTGGTGGTCTTGCCTGCGCCGTTGGGACCGAGCAGGCCGAAGCACTCGCCCGGCGCGACCTCGAGATCCACCCCGGCCACGACCTCCGCGCCGGCGTAGCGCTTGCGCAGGCCGCGAACCGCGAGCGCCGCGGCGCTCATGCGCGCCAGTTGTGCCGCACGATGCCGCGCAGCACCTGCAGCTTCCTGTGGAAGAAGTGGTCTGCGCCCGGCACCACGATCACCGGCAATTCCTGCGGCCGCGCCCAGTCCAGCACCGACGCGAGCGGCACGGTCTCGTCGCGCTCGCCGTGAATGACCAGCGTGCCCTCGGGCACCGGCGGCACATCGAAGCTGTCCACTGCGATTCCGACCAGCAGCATGCGCTGCGGCGCGGCCCTCTGCGCCAGCCGGGACTGCATCGCGGCGCCGAACGAGAATCCCGCGAGCGCGAGCGGCAGCTGGCCGAACTCGCGCTGCGCCCAGGCAAGCGCCGCGGCAAGGTCGTCGACTTCGCCGCGACCTTCGTCGTAGCCGCCTTCGCTCGCGCCGACGCCTCGGAAATTGGGCCGCAGCGCGACGCAGCCCTGCTCGAGCAGCGCGCGCGCCAGGGTCTGAACCACCTTGTTGTCGAGCGTGCCGCCGAACAGCGGATGAGGGTGTGCGATCAGCACGAGGCCGCGCGGGGCGCCGGCCGGGACGTCGATCGCGCACTCGATCCGCCCGGCGGGCCCGGCGAGCAGCTCGCGCCGGGTCGTCGCGCGCATCAGATCCTCAGCCGCTCGACGATGCGACCGTGCCGGACGTGCTCCTCGATGATCTCGTCGATGTCGCTGCGGTCGACATAGGTGTACCAGACCGCCTCAGGGTAGACCACGATGCAGGGGCCCTCCTCGCAGCGGTCGAGGCAACCTGCCTGGTTGATGCGCACCTTGCCCTCGCCCGCCAGGCCGAGCTCCTTGACGCGCTGCTTCGCGTAGTCGCGCATTTCCGTCGCGCCTTTCGCATTGCAGCTGACGCGCTCGGCCGGATCGCGCTGGTTACAGCAAAAGAAAACGTGCCGTTCGTAATAGGACATGAGGCAGGGATTCTACAGGCAACGACCTAGCCGGCCGCCCGGGTGCGGCGCGCGGCGAGCCAGATCAGGTATGCCAGCGCGGCGAACGGCCAGGCCGAAGCGACCACCTTGGTGAGTCCGTTGAAATTGAGGAAGCGGCCCGCCTGCCACTCGCCCAGCGTGGCCGCAAGATACGGGTTAGCCGGCGCGAGGTTGACCAGCACGGTGGCCGCCATCAGCAGCACCGCCGCGAGCACCAGGCGCCCGACCCGGGGCAGCGAAAGTGCCGCGAAGGCCCCCACCAGGCCGGCGGCGAGGCCCTGCGCGGCGCCAGGCGTGAGCCAGTCGAACACGTGCTCGGCGCGCATGAGGATCTCGAACGCCAGCGTTCTTGTCGCCAGCGCGCAGACGAGCAGCCCGATGATCATCAAGCGCAGCGGCCGGCCCGGGACGGCAATGACCGATACCAGCAAGGCCACCGCGACCAGGTTGGCGGCGGTCGTGAACGCTTCGACCGAGATGAACAGCGCCGGCGGATGCGG
>DAHVFK010000087.1 GCA_027317055.1 Betaproteobacteria bacterium
CCGAAGTCGTCGACCGACACGCGGAAGCCGGCCTCGCTCAGCTTAGCCAGCGCCGCCGCCGCGACCTCGGGGTTGGTCATGACCGCGCTTTCGGTGATTTCGAGCTCGAGCCGCGACGGGGCGAGCGCCTGATCGGCCACCGCGCGGCGGATGCGCTGCACCAGCTCCGCGCTCCCGAACTGCACGCCGGACAGGTTGACCGCCACGCTGAACGATTCGATCCCGGCGTCGGCCCAGGCGCGCAGCTGGCGGCAGGCCTCGCCGAGCACCCATTCGCCCACCGGCACGATCAGCCCGGTCTCCTCCAGCAGCGGGATGAACTCGCCCGGCGAGACCATGCCGACCCCCGGGCGCTGCCAGCGCAGCAGCGCCTCGGCGCCGACCACCTTGCCGCTGCGCAGGTCGAGCTTGGGCTGGTAATGCAGCAAGAACTCGTCGCGCTCGATCGCCCGGCGCAGCAGTCCTTCCATCTCCAGCTTCTCGGCCGCGTGCGCGTTCATCCGCGCGGTATAGAAACGGTAGGTGGCGCGCCCTTCCGCCTTGGCCTGATACATCGCCGTGTCGGCGTAGCGCAGCAGGCTGTCGCGATCCTGCGCGTCGGCCGGATAGGCCGCGATGCCGATGCTCGCGGAGAGGAACAGCTCGCGCCCGCCGATGTCGAACGGCGCCTTCAGCGCCCGCAGGATGTTGCCCGCCACGGTGCCCGCGCCCTGCACGCCGTCGAGACTTTGCAGCACCAGGCCGAACTCGTCCCCGCCCAGGCGCCCCACCACGTCGCGCAGGCGCACGTGCTCGAGCAGCCGCCCGGCCGCCTGGCGCAGCAGCTCGTCCCCGGTGGCGTGGCCGAGGGTATCGTTGACCGTCTTGAAGCGGTCCAGGTCGAGCAGCAGCACCGCCACGACCTGCTTGCGCTCGCTCGCCTGCGCGATCACCCGGTCGAGCGAGTCGTCGAAGAACTTGCGGTTGGGCAGGTCGGTCAGGTGGTCGTAGTGCGCGAGCCTAAGCAGCCGCTCCTCGGCGTCCTTGCGCTCGCTGATGTCCGCCCCGATGCCCGCCACCCGGTGCACTTCGCCCGCCTCATCGCGAATCGCGAATGTCCGGCCATGTATCCAACGGACCGTTCCGTCAGGGCGCACGACGCGAAATTCACCGTCGTAGCCCCCGAGCGGATGCTCCTTCGCTCCCGCCAGCGCCCGCGCCGCGTCGTCCGGGTGGAGCGCGGCGAAGAACTCGCTTGCCGTGCTCTTGCCCAGCGAAAGTCTGCGCCCGAATACCCGTTCCACCGCGGGACTCAGGTAGACAAACTCTTCCGTTTTGGCCTCCCAAATCCAGACCATCTCCGGCATGTTCGCCGCCAGCTCGCGCAGCATCTCCTCGCTTTCGTGCCGCGCGCGCTCGGATTCCATGCGTGCGGTGATGTCGGTCACCGTGCCGAGCAAGGTGACGGGCCCGCCCCCGGCGGCGTGGATCAGCTCGGCCTGGGCGTGGACCCAGACGACGTTGCCGTCCGACCGCAGCATCCGATGATCAAGGTCGTAGCTGCCTTCGCCCCGAACGGCGAGCGCGAGCGCTGCGCCCACGCGTTCGCGGTCCTCCGGATGGATCATCTCGGTCGCGCGCTCGATCGGGACCGGTCCGCTCACGCGCTTGAGCCCGAACAGGCGCATTACCTCGTTCGACAACTCGACCTGGTTGGTCGCCAGATTCCAATCGATAAACCCCGTGCGCGCGACCCGCTCGGCGGTCAGCAGCCGCGCCTGCCGGTCGCGCAGATCACGCTCGGCGCGCAGGGCCCTGAGGCCGAACCCGATGTCCCCCGCCAGCTCCTCGAACAGCTCGATCTCGGCCTCGGTGAACGCGCCCGGAAGCGCGCTGTTGATGCTGAGCGCCGCCCTATGATCGGCATCGAAGCGGAACGGAAACGCCGCGGTCGCCCGGATGCCGCGCTCGGCGTGGAACCGATTCCAGACCGCGGTGCCGGGGTCGTCGACGACTTCCTGCACCACGCTCGGCTTTCCGGTCCTGAGGGCCGTGCCGGTGGGTCCGCGCCCGCGCTCGTCGTCGGCCCAGCTTACGTTCAGCGCCTCGATGGCAGCCCGATGTCCCGCCGGAGCCTCGGCGACAAAGCGCACCGTGCGCGCGGCGTCCGGCTGCGCCACCCCGACCAGAGCCAGCGCGTAGCCCCCCACCTCGACCACCACGCGGCACATTTCGTCCAGCATCTGCCGCTCGTCCGCGGCGTGGATCAGGATCCGGATGCAGCGCGAAATCACCTCGCGCGCCTTGGCCAGGCGCAGCGCGTGCGCCTGCGCCTCGAGCAGCTCGCTCAAGTCCTGCTTGACGCCGACCGCGCCGATCATCCCGCCCGCTGCGTTGCGCAGCGGCACCGCGGAGCAAAGCAGCGTCTTGCGCGACCCGCCGGCCACGGACACCTCGATCTGCTCGTTGTACACGGCGCTGCCGCTCTCCAGCACGCGCGCGAGCGGCCAGTCGCCGGGCTGCAGCGCCCGCCGTTCGGCGCCGATCCACCCCGGGGCCTTGCTCGCCGGCGCGTCGTACAGGCCCAGGTCCTCCGCCGCCGCGTTCGCGCTCGTGATCCGCCCCTCGGCGTCGGCTGTGCGCACCGCGAGCGGCACTGCGTCGAACACCTGGCGCAGCAGGTTCAGGCCGTTGCGCAGCGCGCCGGTTTGCCGGCGCTCGGCCGAACTCGCCGCCACCACCAGGCCGGTGCCGGTCGTCACGATGAGGAAGAGTGACACCATCAGGACGAATTCCTCGTGCGCCATGCTCGCGGCCCCGGCGGCACCGCGCTGACCCTCCATCAGCGCGACCAGGGCGATCAGCAGGCACAGCGCAGTGGCGCCGCGGGCCTCGAAGCGCGACGCGCCCCAGACCACCAGCGGCAGCAGCAGGAAGGCGTAGCGGAATTGATGCGGCAGCACGAAACGGAACACCGGCGCGAACACTATTGCCGCCATGATCGCGCTCAGCAGCAGCAGCGCGCCCGCCTCGGCGAAATATGTCGCCCGGCGCGGGTGGATCACGGCACTCGAATACGCCAGGATGAACGGCGTCACCACCAGCACGCCGACCGCCGCGCCCAGCCAGTCGTTCAGCCACACGATGGGACCCTCCGCCGCAACCACCTGCCCGCTCCAAAGCAGCACCACAATGTTGACCAGCGGGCTCACCGCGGTGGAAACCACTGCGCCGAACAGCACCAGCACCCCGCTGTCGCGCCAGCGCTCGAGCTGCACCGGGCGGCGGTTGACGCGCACCACCAGCAACCAGCCGGCCAGCCCCTGCAGCACGTTGCCGATCGCTTGGGGAAGCGCCACGCTGAACGATGCGTCGAAGTAGCGCGCGATCAGGCCGCCGAGCAGCAGCGCGGGCCAGTAGCGCACGCCCGCGAGCAGCAGCAGCGCGAGCGCGAAGCCGTCGTGCATGCCGAACAGGACCACAATCGCGTGGGGGCCGCCGGCAAGCGCGCCGCTCGCGGCATCGAGGCCGGCGTAAGCCAGCGCAGCGAGCAGAACGCCCACCAAGTAGTGCATCGGCGGCAAGCGCAGACCCGGCACCGCAATCGACTCCCGCGCGTCCCCGCGGCGGTTGTCCCACCAGCCCTGCGCAAGCAGCGCGCCGGCCGCGCCGCCAAATCCGTACAGATAGCTCAGCGAACGGGTTATTGTCATTGTGGTCATCGTTCAGGATCGGGGATCGAAAAGTCCTGCGCAATTTGACCGCCACAGGTCCGAAGTTGCAAGTCATTTAGAACTCAAAATATGCTGCTTCGCCGGCGCGCGACACACTCTGACGTGTCGCGCGCAGCGGCGCGACAGGCAGGCGCAAGAAAATCGGTGCTGCGACACCGGCAAGCATGGGTGTCAAATTGACGCCTGAATCCGCTTGGCGCGCCCGCCCGACGGGGGCAGCATCTGTGCGTTAACGGCGCAATGAGAACTGCCTTCGTGGATACGCTTCTCCGCGTGCGACGTCTCCGGCAGCTGGAGCGACGCGCGTTCCCGTTCCTCGAAACGCTGGTGGATTACGACGTCGTGCTGGTGATCGGGGCCGCGCAGCGATCGGGCGCGCCGATGACGCTGAAGCTGCTCCTGGCCGAAGGCATCAGTTCGGCCTCAACGATTCAGCGCCGCCTGCGCCGGCTCGAGCGCCTTGGCGCGGTGATCAGGGTGCGCTCCATCCTGGACCGACGAGTCTGGACGCTAGGCCTCAGTCCAGGCGTATTCACGGCCTACAGCCGAATCGGGCGGCGAATGCGCGAGCTCGCGCGATAAGCCGGAAGCCCAGCCTACTGCCGGCGAGCTGCGCAAGCAGGCACGGGCCGAGCAAGGCGAGCGCAGCGCGGATCGCCGCGCCGCACCGCTCAGCGCGCGAGGTAGCCGCTGTCGACCGGCAGCACGATGCCGGTGACGCAGCGCGCCGCCGGGCTGGCCAGGAAAAGCACCGCCGCGGCGATGTCGTCCGGCTCGGGCAGCACGCCGAGCGGGGTGTTGGCCATCACCGCCGCGAGCCGTGCGGGATCGGAGAACACCGGCACGGTGAGCGCGGTCCTGACGAAGGTCGGCGCCACCGCGTTGACGCGGATGCCGTCGGCGGCCCACTCGAGCGCGAGCGCGCGCGTCAGGTTGACCACCGCGCCCTTGGAGGCCTGGTAGGCGGCGTTGGGGAAGATCCCGCCCGAGAGCCCCATGATCGAGGCCAGGTTGATGATCGACCCCCCGCCGCGCTGCTTCATGTAGCGCGCCGCGATGCGCGAGCCGAAGAACAGCGCGCCGAGGTTCAGATCGATCACGCTGTCCCACTCATCGCGCGTGATCTCGAGCGCCGATTTGCGCACCGCGCGGCCGGCGTTGTTCACCAGGATGTCGATCCCGCCGAGCTCGCCGGCGACGCGCGCGAGCGCCGCCTCGAGCGCCGTCTCGTCGCCGACGTCGCAGGCGATGCGCAGCCCGTCGCCGGTCCCGGGCTCGAGGTCGAGCAGCGCCACTTTCGCCCCCGCTTCGGCCAGCCGCCGCGCGCTCGCCGCGCCGATGCCGCGCCCGCCGCCGGTGACCAGCGCGACCTTTCCGTCCAGTGAGAAGAGTTCCATGGTGGCGTGAGTATACTTGCGCCGCATGTTCGACCTCCTGATCCGAGACGCCCGGCTGCTCGACGGCCTGGGCGGCGCGCCGCGCCGCGGCGACCTCGCCGTCGCGGGCGGTCGCATCGCGGCGCTCGGCCGCGACCTCGGCCCGGCGCGCGAGACGCTCGACGCCGAGGGCCTCGCGCTGATGCCGGGCATCGTCGACAACCACACCCACTACGACGCGCAGATCACCTGGGACCCGCGGCTCGCGCCCAGCTCGGCGCTGGGCGTCACCAGCGCGGTGATCGGCAACTGCGGCTTCACCATCGCCCCCTGCCGCCCGGCCGAGCGCGAGCGGGTCATGCGCAACCTGACCCAGGTCGAGGGCATGGCGCTCGAGGTGCTGCGCGCCGGGATCCGCTGGGAGTTCGAGACCGTGCCCCAGTACCTCGACATGCTCGAGCGCCGCGGCGCGGCGCTCAACGTGGCGGCCTTCGTCGGCCATTCGGCGGTGCGCAGCTACGTGATGGGCGAAGCGGCCACGGAGCGCGCCGCGAGCGACGACGAGATCGCCGCCATGCGCCGCATCGTGCTCGAAGGCGTGCGCGCCGGCGCGGTCGGCTTTTCCACCAGCACCTCGCCCGCGCACAACGGCGAGGGCGGCGTGCCGATGCCCTCGCGCCTGGCCGACGAGCGCGAGCTGCGCGCGCTGGTCGCCTGCCTGGGCGAAGCCGGGCGCGGCGTGTTCATGCTCACCAAGGGCGGGCAGACGAAAGTGGAATTTCTCGAGTCGCTCGCGGCACTCTCGGGCCGGCCGGTGGTGATCGCCGCGCTGCTGCACAACAGCACCAATCCGCGCGCGGTGTTCGACGATCTCGAGGCGATACGCGACGCGAACGCGCGCGGGCACCGCCTGCTCGGCGCGGTCTCGTGCTGCCCGCTGACCAACGACTTCACCCTGCGCTCGCCCTATCCGGTCGAGGGCCTCGAGTCGTGGCGCCCGGCGCTCGGCCTGAAGGGCGAAGCGTTCATGGCTAAGCTGCGCGAGCGGGGCTTTCGCGACGCGATCCGCGCCGAGCTCGAGCGCCCGGCGCACTTTCGCCTGTTCAACGGCGAGTGGCACAAAGTGACGGTGGTCGAGTCGGCGCGCAAGGACTGGGAGCAGCGCGACGTGGCCGCGCTCGCCGCCGAGTCCGGCAAGGATCCGCTCGACCTGATGCTGGACCTCGCGCTCGACGAGGACCTCGAGACCGTGTTCAGCGCGCTGCTCCTCAATTCCGACGAGGACGCGGTCGGGCGCCTGCTGCGGCATCCGTGCAGCCTGGTGTCGCTGTCGGACGCCGGCGCGCACCTGACCTTCTTCAACGACGCCGGCTTCGGCCTGCACCTGCTCGGGCACTGGGTGCGCGAGCTCGGCGTGCTCTCGCTCGAGCAAGCCGCGCGCCAGCTCAGCTCGCTGCCGGCCGAGGTGTTCGGCCTGCGCGGGCGCGGCACGCTCGCGCCCGGCGCCGCCGCCGACCTGCTGCTGTTCGATCCGGCCGCCGTCGGCCGCGGGCCGAAGCGGCGCGTGTTCGACCTGCCCGGCGGCGCGCCGCGCCTGACCACCGACGCGCTCGGCGTGCACGGCGTGTGGGTCAACGGCGTGCGCGTGGCCGATGCGAACGGCCTCTTGCCGCTCGAGCGCATGCCGGGGCGGCTGCTGCGTTAGGGCACCTCGGATTCCGCTCCGAAATTCATGGGCCCAAGATCGGCCACACCACCGGGCGGACGATATTCGCCGTGGCGGCGGCCGGGAACAGGTAGCGCTACCCAATAGAGTAATTCCGACTCGAAGCGTGGCCGGCTACAAGTGCTTGAGCACGGCGCGGATCGTGTCGGCGAGAATTTGCTTGCTGTAGGGCTTGGTGATGTAGCCATCGGCGCCGAGGACAAGACCGCGGCGCACCGCGTCGGGTTCGGCCAGCACTGTAAGCATCACGATCGGAAGCAGGGCGAGCTTCGGATGGCGACGCATGCCGGCCAGGACGTCAAATCCGTCGCCGTCAGGCAGCAGTATGTCCAGCAGCACGGCGTCGGGGAGCTCGCGCGTTCGGATCTCCTGCCCGAGCTCCCTGCAGTCGCGCGCGAGGCGCACCTTGTAGCCGGCCAGGCGGACGCGCAAATCCGCGAGCGCTGCCTGGTCCGGGTCGTCCTCGACGACCAGGACCTGAATCGCGTGCGGACTTTTGGCGAGCGGGGCGCGGTTTTTCAGGCGCTCCCGCGACAGGAAAACACCTTCGTGATCGAGCGCCGTACCGGCGGCATGCACTTGACTCTCTACGCTTTGCGCGTCCTCGGGTGCGACGCTCTCGGCGTCTCCCCGACCCGCGTGCATCAGGGTGGTGAAATCCAGATCCTTGGCCGGGTCGGCGGGAGTAGAAGCGATGTAGCCGATCTCTTCCATCTCTTGGAGCCAATCCGCCAGAAGCTCGTCGGGAAACTGGCGCAGGAGTCCTCGAACGACATCCGAGTGCGTGTCCCCTTCGATCGACCGCAGAATGCGGCGGTAGTCAGACGGAACCCTCGCGCTGGCCGAGGTCAACGCGTCGTCGCCGGCCGCCGTGCGCCGGTAAACGCGGTCTTGCAACCGTAATCCCATCTGGGCCTTGTATCATATTCCGAGCGTGCGGCGGCCTGCGAATGCGCGGCGTTCGATGGCGTGGATAACGACCACGGATTTAAGAGTTCCTTAATGATTGGGCGCTTAAGGTTCGGGGGCCCCGCGGCGGGCTTGAACGTAAAATGCCTGATTTGATCGTACGGGCTGACGGCGGGCCGGCTTCAGGCAGCAGCGGGCCGATGTAAGCACCAGCCGAAATGAGCGAGAAACGGATGCGATTCCATATCGTCGATGATGACCCGGATGTTCTCGCGCTGATGCGGCACGTGCTCGAGAAAGCCGGTCACCAGGCGGCCACCTACCTCTCGGGCCGCCAGGCTCTTTCGGACACTGTCGCGAAGCGTCCCGACTGCGTCATCGTCGACGTCATGATGCCGGATATGGACGGCCTGGAGCTTTGCACCGAGCTGCGCAGGCATCCCGAGCTTGCGGCGACCAAGATCGTCATGCTGTCGATCAAGCCCTACGATCTGGACCGCCGCCGCGCCAAGGAGCTGGGCGCAAACGGTTATCTGGTCAAGCCGGTGGAGCCCGATACGCTGGTCGGTTCCCTGCTCGAGATCCTCTCGAATCAGATGGTCTTGACGCACTGGGGTGTGCGCGGAACGCTGCCCGTGAGCGGCCCCGCGAGCGTGCGCTATGGCGGCAGCACCTCATGCACCACGGTGGAAGTCAGCGGCGAACCCCTGTTCGTTTTCGACTGCGGTACGGGCATCAAGGCGCTGTCCGACTACCTGGACTGCTCTGCCGAGCAGCCCCTGTCAGCGCGCATCTTCATTTCCCACACGCATTGGGATCACATCAATACGCTTCCATTTTTTTCGCCCCTGTACGCGCCCGGCAACCATATCGAGGTGCTCGGTCCCCATCAGGGCGATATCACCATTGCGGACGCGGTCAGCGCGCAGATGAACGGGGTGTATTTTCCCGTCACGACTCGCGAGTTTCGTGCCCACGTAACCTACCGCAACCTGCGCGAGGAGAGCTTGCATCTCGGTCCGGTGCGGATCGACACGATGCTGCTGAGGCACCCCGGCTACTGTCTGGGTTATCGCCTCACGGCGTGGGATCGAACGGTTTGCTATGTCACCGATAACGAACTGTATCCGCCGAGCGACTCGCGCCATGACGCACGCTACCTGAACCGCCTGGTCGAGTTCGTTCGCGGCGCAGACGTCCTGGTGACGGATACGACGTACCGCGATCACGAGTATCCGTCCAAGATCGATTGGGGGCACTCCTGCGTAAGCCAGGTAGCGGATCTTGCCGCGCGCGCCCAGGTCACGCGCCTGCACCTGTTCCATCACGATCCCGACCAGACCGACAATGACATCGATCGCAAGCTGATCGAGACGCGCGAGGAGCTCCGTGCGCTGGGTTCTGCGGTCGAATGTCACGCGCCCGCCGAGGGCATGCGACTCGTGCTATAGGCCGCCGCACCCGAGCCGCCGAGATCAATCCGGTCAGGCACCGCCGGACGCGAGAATGACGAGGGACACAACCTTGCGCGGTCACGCTCACAGCATGCCCTCCGTTTCGATGAACCGGATGATGGCGTCGAGCCCCTGCCCGGTTTTCAGGTTGGAGAACACGAACGGGCGCTCGCCGCGCATCTTCTTCGCGTCGCGCGCCATCACTTCGAGCGAGGCGCCGACCAGCGGCGCGAGGTCGATCTTGTTGATCACCAGCAGGTCCGACTTGGTGATCCCGGGCCCGCCCTTGCGCGGGATCTTGTCGCCCGCGGCGACGTCGATCACGTACAGCGTCAGGTCCGAAAGCTCAGGGCTGAAAGTGGCGGCCAGGTTGTCCCCGCCCGACTCGATGATCACCAGCTCGAGCGCGGGGAAGCGCCGCGTCAGGCGCGCCACCGCCTCGAGGTTGATCGAGGCGTCCTCGCGGATCGCGGTGTGCGGGCAGCCGCCCGTCTCCACCCCGATGATGCGCTCGGGCGCGAGCGCTTCGTTCTTCACCAGGAATTGCGCATCCTCCTCGGTGTAGATGTCGTTGGTGACCACCGCGATGTCGTAGCGCTCGCGCAGCGCCTTGCATAGCGCCAGCGTCAGCGCGGTCTTGCCCGAGCCCACCGGCCCGCCGATGCCCACTCTCAATGTCATGACCTGAATAACCTCGAATATTGGGTTTCGTGGAGGGACGAGAGCAGTGCGAGGCGCGGCGCGAAGTTCGCGAGCTCGTCGTCGGCGAGAGCCGCGGCGCGCGCGGCGAGCGCCTCGAGCCGCGCGCCGAGCGCGAGCAGGATCTTCTGTCCGTCGGTCTGCCCCAGCGGCACCGCCTTGAGCGCCGCCATGACCTGGTTCTCGATCCAGGCCCACAAATAGGCGACCAGCGCCTCGCGTGCATCGAGTCCCCAGCAGCGAACGGCATGGGCATAGGCGAGCGGAAACGAGATTTCCTCGTCTTCAATCAATTCAAGACCCAGACTCTGGAGAAGAATCGCAAGCGAGTAGCCCATCTGCAGCGTTTCGGCCCGAAGCTCCGCGGTCTCGCGGCTGGCGAGAAACAATTCGTTCCACTGTACGT
>DAHVFK010000088.1 GCA_027317055.1 Betaproteobacteria bacterium
GTGGTAGGACGGGAGCACATGCTCGAATTTATGCGGGAGTATTGGCGCGATATTCCTCAGCGGAACCGGCCTGCGGCAGGATAATGGTGGCGTTGACCCGGGCTCGCAAAGATGAATTCGTTGCGCCTCCCCCCGGATGCACCCGAAGCGGTACGAAGGCAACGCAGGCGGTTACTCGTGCTTGTTGGGCTCGGCGCTGTCGCCGCAACGATCGCGGCCGCACGATTCATTGTCAGCCTAAAGGACCCGTTTGCCGGTCTTAGATTGCGCGCAACAATCGCTCACGGGGGTGTCACGACGCAAGCATCGATCGCGCCACCGGCGACCCCACCGGAACACCCGAAAGCTCAACCGCCACTGCCGACGCCCGAAGTCGAGCCCCCACCGCCCGAACCACGCCTCGCGCCTAAGGCGCCCCCTCCTGCGACACCGCCGCAGGGCCAAGTCGTCGTGCAGCTGGCAGCGTTCCGGCAACAAGCACGCGCGAACAGCCTTGCGCGTCGCGCGACGCGGGCGGGCTTTCCTTCCTCGGTCAAGCGCGCAAGGATGGCGGACGGCAGTCTGATCTTTCGGGTGCGGGTCGATCAGGCGCTCGAGGGTCGAAGCGCGCTCGTGCTTGTCATCGCCCTGAAATCGAAAATGCCCGACCTGCGACCGATTCTAGTTCCGCATGGGATAAAAGGATAACGCGCCTTCACACCAAATCGGTGCGTTTGCAATCGCTTTATGCACCGCACCGGTGCCGGTTCCTCTCTATCGCCGAGCTGGCGCGAGCGCGGAGTCGGCGTTATCATGCGACCGAACTGCGCGCGGCATGCTTCTGCTGCCGCGACGCGCCAATGCAGGTCTTCGGCGCAACGATAACAAGAAAAGGAGAAGGGATGAAGTTTCGGGTCGGCAACGACTCGCGTACGCGAATGCACGACGCGGACTCGTTGCAAGTGCGTCGTAACGTAGCTAGGGGGACGTCATGAATGTGCAACAGATTGTGCGTAACGTGAGACAAGACCGTCCGGCTTGTCAAAATCTGAAAAGTTCCGTGTTAAACATTTTGAACTCGATTGACCATCGCGCGCTCGAGATGAGACCGTGTGCGCAGTGGACAATCGACGTGAAGACCAACAACATTCCTGAATCCGCGGGCGATCTGTCGCGATCGCGCTTCTCGCTGTCGGCCGAAGAGACGGCGAAGTATGTACGCATCGTTTCGCAGTCGCAGGCGATCCGGCGCCACGTGGACCTGTTTGCCTGGCTCATGGGCGAGGTCCAGCACTTCCTGCCACACGAGATCTTCGTTTCGGCCTGGGGCGACTTTGCGAACTGGGATCTGAGGCTGGACGTCATTTCTGCGCTGCCCGGCGTACGTACCGAGCAGCTCCTGCGTCATTCGATCGACGAAGTTCTCAGGGTCGCGTACCTGCGCTGGATCGAAGGCGGTCGACGTCCGCTTCTATTCAGCGCCGGAGAAGTTCTGCGCTCGATCGAGGGCGGCGCGAACCCGTTTTACGCGTCATTGCGCGAAATGCGCTCGATGCTTGTGCACGGCATCCGGGACGAGCGTGGCGGCCAGGAGAGCCTTTACATCGCGCTCAATCGGGGTTCATGCACCAAGGGCGGCTGCAAGGACCGGTTCCTCTCTCTGGTCGACTCGTTGGTGCCGCAGATCGACGTTGCCTTCCGCAGAATTGCCGCGTACCCGCTGGGCGGCATCGTGCCGCAGCGGGAGAAAGCTGCGCGCGCACACGGCGTTGCCGGGCGCGAATTGAGCGCGCGCGAGCAGGAGATCCTGGGCTGGATATGCCAGGGCAAGACGAATGTCGAGATCGCGACGACGCTGAAGATCAGTCCGTTCACGGTAAAGAACCACGTACAGAGGATCTTCAAGAAGATTGGCGTCAGCAGCCGCATGCAGGCAGCGACCAAATACAGCGCGGCGCTGAGCGAGCTCAGAAAATATTTCGAACTTCGCGAAGGCGCCGGCTAGACCGACGAGTCGCCCGCCGTGACGCCCCTCGTAACCCCGGTGATGTTCCGCAAGGCCGGCCGCATGTCGGTCGGGCGGGATCAGCTCCTCAATCTGATCGAGCTTGCGCTGGAGCCCTTGCTGCTGGTGGTTACGCTATGGGTCAGCGCAGTTCTGGCGTCCGACTCCATTTCCGCGCCTATCGTTATCCTTTCGATACTCGTCTTTGCGCTGACCTTCCCCGGCGCTGCTCGCCTTTCGCAATCCACCCTGAAGAGCATCCGCAACATCCTGATGGGCTGGCTCACCTTGGCGGCGCTGCTTGCGGTATTCGGCTATGCGAGCAGCTATCTGTTTTACTTCGATACGCAAATGCTCGTCACGTGGGCCTGGCTGGCGCCGGCAGCCGCGGTCGGAGGGCATCTTACGGTCCGACTGGCGGCCCCCTTGATACGTGAGATGCAGGGGGGACCCAGACGCGCCGTGGTGGCGGGAATGAACGAGCAGGGCCTGGAGCTCGCCAAGCGGCTCGGCTCCGATCCGTACAACAACGTACGGGCGACCGGGTTTTTCGAGGATCGCGCGCGGAGCCGAAGTCCGCACAGCGATGAATTTCAGGTGCTGGGCAAGCTCGCGGAACTTCCGGCCTACGTCAAGCGCCATCACATTGACGTCATCTACCTGTCACTTCCGATGGCCTCGCAGCAGCGTATCGTCTCTCTGCTCGACGCGCTGCGCGATACGACGGCCTCCATCTTCTTCGTTCCGGACATCTTCGTAACCGAGCTGATCCAGGGACGCATGGACTCGGTGGGCGGCATCCCGATCGTTGGCGTATGTGATTCCCCTTTCTCCGGTTCGGACGCTATTATCAAGCGCGGAAGCGATATCGTGTTTTCGCTGTCAATCCTCGCAATGATTGCGCCCCTGCTGCTCCTTATTGCGCTCGCCGTGAAGCTCACCTCGCGCGGACCGGCGATCTTCAGGCAAACTCGCTACGGCCTGGACGGCTCCAAGATCATCGTCTACAAGTTCCGCACAATGAAGGTCGAGGAGGATGGCGGCACGATCAAGCAGGCCAGCAAGGGCGATGCGCGCGTGACGCGGCTAGGTGCATTTCTGCGCCAGACCTCGCTTGACGAACTACCCCAATTCATCAACGTGCTGCAGGGCCGCATGAGCATTGTCGGCCCCAGGCCTCACGCGGTGGCGCACAACGAACTCTACCGAAAGCTGATAAAGGGTTACATGCAGCGCCACAAGGTCAAACCCGGGATCACGGGCTGGGCCCAGGTCAACGGCCTGCGCGGCGAGACCGATGCACTCGAGAAGATGCAGGCGCGCGTCGAATACGACCTGGATTACCTTAGAAACTGGTCGCTGCGTCTCGACCTGTTCATCATCGCCAAGACCGTATGGGTGGTGCTCAGGGGCATGAACGCCTACTGAGCCCGGTGTTGCGGATACAAGGCAATGGGAGACGGCGGCGTGAATCGCCTTGAACCGCCGGGAAGCTCCGAGACGGTCCTGCACGATGCCTTTTACGCCGCGGCCAGGCGACTGCCGGAAAAGATTGCGCTCATCTGCGGAAGCAAGCGATACCGTTTCGCCTATATCCGGCAGGCCGTCGACGCGCTGGCGGCTTGCCTGCAACAGCGCGGCGTGCAGCGCGGAGACCGGGTCGCGATCTTTCTCGACAACGGCGTTGAGGCAGTGGTGGGCGTCTATGCGGTGCTGCGGGTTGGCGCGGTGGTCATGCCAATCAATCCCCTCACCAAGCAGGACAAGCTCGCTTATCTTCTGGACGACTCAGGCGCCGGCGCCCTACTGACGCACGCGCTGCTGCGCGACGCCTGGGTCGGCGCGCTTGCCCGCAACCGCACCGTTCGCACCTGTATCGTCGTGGCGGCCGATGCTCCGGTCGCCGACGAACGCTTCCTATCCTACGAGCAAGCGGTAGCCGGCAGCAGCGAGCCCCTCGACGTACCGCTGATCGACCAGGACCTGGCCGCTGTCATCTATACGTCGGGTTCGACCGGTGACTCGAAGGGCGTAATGCTTACGCACCTGAACATGGTGTCTGCTTCCCGCTCGGTCAGTTCTTATCTCGGCATCCGCGAATCCGACGTCATCCTTTGCGCCCTGCCCCTGGCCTTCGATTACGGTTTGTACCAGATCCTGATGGGGTTCAAGGCCGGGGCGACCGTAGTCCTCGAACGCAGCTTCGCGCTTCCGGCGAAGGTTGTCCAGCTGATGGCGCAGGAGCACGTGACGGTGCTGCCCGGCGTGCCCACGCTTTTCTCGCAGCTCATGAATTTCAGAGCGCTGCCGGACTTCGACCTGCGGGCACTGCGCCTGATCACCAACACCGCCGCCGCGCTTCCCGAGCAGCAAATCCGCGCATTGCAGCGACAGTTTCCGCAAGCCCGCCTGTACTCGATGTACGGGCTAACGGAATGCAAGCGGGTTACCTATTTGCCGCCGGAACAGCTCGATATTCGCCCCAACAGCGTGGGTCGCGGAATGCCGAACCAGGAACTTTGGCTGGTGGACGAAGCCGGCAATCGCCTTCCCCCCGGCTCGGTCGGAGAACTGGTCGTGCGCGGCAGTCACGTCATGCGCGGATATTGGGGCAAACCCGACGAAACGGCGAAGCGCCTCAGAACCGGTCCCAATCCGGGAGAGCGCGTCCTGTACTCGGGCGATATCTTCCGCACCGACGCAGAGGGCTACCTTTATTTCGTCGCACGCAAGGACGATGTCATCAAGAGCCGTGGTGAAAAGGTCAGTCCGCGCGAAGTCGAAAATGTGCTGTATAACCTTGAGGGGGTACGTGAAGCGGCGGTGATCGGCGTGCCGGACCCGCTTCTCGGTCAAGCAGTCAAGGCGTTCGTCGCCCTGCGACCGGGGTTTCGCTACACGGAGAAGGAAGTCATCAGGCACTGCCTGTCGCGCCTGGAAAATTTCATGGCGCCAAAGCGCATCGTTTTCGTCGATGCGCTCCCGAAGACCGAAACCGGAAAAATTACCAAGACGGGGCTTGAATAATGTCTCATCATCGGTTCCAGCATCGGGAGCGGACGGAGATATCTCGGATGGAGCCAATCAAGCGCCAGGTACGCGCCTATATTCTCGATAACTTCATCGTAGTCGGCGCAAGCGCTGATTTCCGGGATAGCGACTCGTTCATCGAACACCACATCTGCGATTCAACCGGCTTCTTGGAACTGATCGGCTTCATCGAAGAGGAGTTCGGA
Source organism: Betaproteobacteria bacterium (assembly GCA_027317055.1). Lineage (GTDB taxonomy): Bacteria > Pseudomonadota > Gammaproteobacteria > Burkholderiales > SG8-39 > DAHVFK01. The sequence continues at coordinate 5,221 of DAHVFK010000088.1, forward strand.
ATCAAGGTCGAAGATGAAGAGATGGTGCCCGAAAACCTGGACAGCCTGAACGGCATTGCGGCATACGTCCTGACGAAGCGCGCACCTCTTGAACAGGACGCTGGCGGTGGGAGGTGAAGACCGACCCGCGCTGACGCAGGCGGTACTGCAAATCGACTGCGCGGCCGAGGTCGAGCGCATCGCGACCGGCATGGTAAACATCGTCGGCGAGCGCCTGCGGCGGCGAGGCGCGCTCGTGGCACTGTCCGGCGGCGTCGACAGCTCGGTGTGCGCTGCACTCGCGGCGCACGCATTCGGACCGAAGAAGGTATTCGGGCTGACCCTGCCGGAGCGGGAAAGCTCCCCATCGAGCGCGACGCGGGCGCGTCAGGTCGCCGAGCAGCTTGGCATTCCCTGCCAGACCGAAGATATTACCGGAACGCTGGAGGCGATCGGCTGCTATCGCCGGCGCGACGAGGCGATGCGCCGCGTCTTCCCCGAGTACGGCGAGGGGTGGAAATCCAAGATCACGATCGCCGGAGGCACCGAAGGGCGGATCAATTTCTTCCGTCTGGTCGTCGAGTCGCCCGACGGCCGAGTCCGCAAGGTGCGCTTGCCGCTGCGCGAGTATCTGCAGATCGTGGCCGCGACGAATTACAAGCAGAGAATCCGCAAGACGGTGGAGTACTTCCACGCCGATCGATTGCATTACGCGGTGCTGGGCACCCCGAACCGGCTCGAGTACGACCAGGGCTTCTTCGTCAAAAACGGCGACGGCGCGGCCGACTTAAAGCCTATTGCCCACCTGTACAAGACGCAGGTGTACGCCCTCGCCCGCTACTTCGGGTTGCCAAGCGCAATCTGCGACGCGGCGCCGAGCACCGACGTCTACACCATGCACCAGAAGCAGGACGAATTCTATTTCGCGCTTCCGTACGACAAGATGGACATCGCGCTGTGGGCGCACGAGCATGCCGTGCCGGCGCACGAACTGGCAGCCTGCCTCGGCACGGACGAGAAGCATGCGCACTTCATCTATCGCGACATCGAGAACAAGCGCGCCACGACCCGCTACCTCCACGCCCGCGCGGCCCTGATTGATCGTCTGCCGGAAATCGACGACTGACACCCGCCGACCGACTTGCCGCCTGCGCCGAGCGCCTCGCCGCCGGCCTGCATGCACTGCCAGACAAGCCCGAAGAGACACCGGAAACGACGCTTTGCGCCTTGTCGCACCTGGCCAGCGGCAACGCGGTGTCGGCCGCGGCGGCGGCTTCGCTCCCGCCGCCAACGCTTGGCGCGGACGCGATCGACCGGCTCGAGCATCTTGTGGCGCAACGCCTCACGGGCGTGCCGTTGGCGCACCTCACGGGCAGGCAACGGTTCATGGGACTTGAATTGCTGTCCGGGCGCGAGGCGTTGATCCCGCGCAGGGAGACCGAGCTGCTCGGCCGCGCCGCGCTGGACGCGCTGCGCGAAATCGCGCGCGACGGCGCCGCGCCGGTCGTGATCGACGTATGCACCGGGTCCGGCAACCTGGCGTTGGCCATGGCGTACCACGAGCAAATGGCGCACGTGCTCGCGTCCGACCTCTCGGCCGCCGCCGTCGCGCTGGCGCGCAGAAACGCCGCAATGCTCAAGCTTGAAGGCCGGGTCACGATTCGCGCAGGCGACTTGCTGGCGCCGTTTGATACGCCGGAATATCACGCACGGGTAGACCTGCTGCTATGCAATCCACCCTACATATCGAGCAAGAAGGTGGATGTGATGCCGGCGGAGATTGCCCGCTACGAGCCTCGTATCGCGTTCGACGGCGGTCCGTTGGGTATCAGGATTCTGCAGCGGCTGATCGACGAGGCGCCGCAATACCTGCGCCGCGGCGGCTGGCTGGCCTTCGAAGTCGGCTTGGGTCAAGGTCCGGCCATCGTCCGTCGCCTGCAGCGAACGGGCGCGTTCAGCGACACGCGGCCGATAGCGGATGATCAGGGCCAGATTCGGGCCGTACTCGCGCGGCGCTGACCGGCGAGCTGCTTCAAAGCATCAGCGTTTCGCGCACCCCCGCCGGCCAGCGATCCAGCTGGATGCCGTGCGTGGCGAACAGCGCGACCGCCAGGCGATCCATGCCGAAAGCCACGCAACCGGTGTGCGCCACCTCGCCCACCGGATCCGCGAGCGACCAGGTGAGACCGAAATGATCGCGGTGATTGTTGAAGCTCATGCACGCGGTCGGCGATTCCTCGGAGCGCACCGGAATCAGCAGCTCGAACTTCAGCGCTTGCTGCACCTGCGCCACTGCCTTCATCTGTCCCACGCGCCCGAAGAACGGGTCACTCGCCTGCTCTATCCGGTGAGGCAACCCGAGCGATCGGGCGAGATCCTCCGCGCGCCCCATCCAGCGCTCCCTGAACTCGACGATGTCCTGCGGCTTGCCGATGCGGACGAACTCTCGCATGCGGAAAGACTGTAGCCGGTCCAGGTCGCGCGACGGCTCGTGTCGGAAGCAATCTGCGGCGACGTCGAACAACAGGCCGCCGGCGGGCACCGGGCCCCGCGCCGCAGCGATCGGATAGATCGGGTAGCAAGCCGCCGGCGACAGTACCAGGTCCGCGGGCGAAAGCGACGTCGTCCAGTCGCCGCCCTTCTCGAACCGCCCGACGGCCTGGTTGATTTCACTTTCGGTCCCATGCAATGCGCAGACGCAGCCGAGCAGATTCGGGAAGCTCTTGAGGTAACCCGATCTCTCGAGCTGTCCGCGGCTCATCACGGGCGGGAAACGGAACACTTCAGCGCCTGGCTCCCGCAGGCGAGTGACCAGCGCACCCAGGCGTTCGATCACGTGTTCGTAGAGAGCCGTCCGGGCGTAGACGCCGTCCACTCCCATGGGCCGGAACAGCGCGCCCGCGATCGTGTCGAGATGATCGTTCCCGTCGCGCTGGATCGGGGAGGAATCGCGGCTGGTGGCGGAGGTCATAGAGCGGTCAGTCCCTCAAGCGCTTCGGCACGCCGCTGAGCAACGCGGCGGCGGACATGTTGGACAGGATCCGATCGTTGCTGATCATCAAGGGCGAGGACAGGATGTCGCGCAGCTGCCGTCCGATGCTGAATTCGCTGTCGTTGCGGTACCCGGCCAGCCCGCAGGCGCGATACGCACTCATAACGATCGCCAGCGCCTGCTCCGAAGCCTCGACCTTGAGCAGGTTCATCGTGGCCTGGAAATCGACCGCGCCGATCGCGCGCTTGTCCTGCAATGCGTGCTCGTAGCGCTCCAGTGCCGAGGAAACGAGGCCCCTTAGCGCGCGCAGCGACGACTTGGCCTTGGTCAGGTGCGACGCCCCCGGCGGCAGCTGCCCGCCCGACTTGCGCGACACCATGCGCACAAAGCTCTCCGCCCGCTCGACCGCGGCGCAGGCCACTCCGGTCCAGGCGCCCGACCACATCAGGTGCGCGACCGGAATCATGGTCTCGGCGTGGATCCGCTCGTAGGGATCGGGCAGGATCTGGTCCGTGCTTCCGGAGGCGCGCAGCATGAACCCTTCGCTGCAGGTTCCGCGCATCCCGAGCGAATCCCAGCCGATCTGGCGCTCGAGCGTGTAATCCTGCTTGAGAAAGACCACCAGCACCTGGTCCGACGAGGCGGCATCGTCGGCGCGGCGCGCCGTCGTCACGATGCCGTCGGCCGCCTCGCCATAGGAAATGACCGTGGCGTTCCGCTCCAGCTCGATATGCGTATCCTTGCGCGCGACCGCCGCGGCGCTCGAGCGCACGTTGCCGCCGCCCTGCCCCTCCGTGGTCGAGGACGCGAGCAGCAATTGCTCCGCTGCCATCGTGCGCATGACGTCCTGGTGCCAGGGGCTGCTGCGTCCATGGCGCACGACGCAGGCGACCTTGGTCTGGTGCATGGCGTAGATCAACGCCGTCGACGAGCAGGCGCGACCGAGCGCATAGCAGACATCTACCGTGTCGCCGACGGAGGCGCCCTCCCCGCCGAACTCCTCCGGCACCATGATCCCGAGCAGCCTCTCGGCGCGCGCCGCCGCGAACGCTTCCGCCGGGAAACGGCCCTCGCGGTCGATCGCGTCGGCGTGCGCCGCCGCAACCGCCGCCACCGCTTCGGTTCGCGAAGCAAGGGACGCCGGAACGTCGCCCGATTCGACCTGCAGGGTCTTGGCCATAGTCATCTCACTTGATCTCCGATTCTAGGTATGCGCCGCCGGGGCCAAAATAGTCCGAACGCACTATGGGCCCGGACCAGGGTTGCGATTGACAGGCCGACCCAATTGCGACTATTACGTCTGCCGTAGACTAACCAACCGGTATCCTTCCAATTCCAATGCACGCCCGCCCGACTGACGAGATCCGCAGCAAGGTGACTTCCCTTATCGCGTCGATTCTCGCCGGCAATGAGATCGATCGGAGCTTCTCGCCCGAGGACAGCCTGCCGGACATCGGCCTGACCTCGGTCGACATGGTCAACCTGATGCTCGGCCTCGAGGCCGAGTTCGACATCACGATTCCACAGGACGACATCACGCCGGAGCATTTCCGCTCCGTGGCGACGATCGAGGTCTTGATCGCGAGAGTCCTTGGCGCAGGCGGGCACGGATAGTTCCCTCTACCGGGCCGCGGCAAGCGCTTGGTCGATGTCTTCGATGATGTCGTCGACGTGCTCGATGCCGATGCTCAGACGGATCATCTCGGGCTTGACGCCGGCCAGACGCATTTCCTCCGCTGACATCTGCCGGTGCGTGGTCGAGGCCGGGTGGCAGGCGAGCGACTTGGCATCGCCGATATTCACCAGCCGGGTGATGAGTTTCAGCGCGTCGTAGAATGCCTTGCCGGCCTCGAGGCCGCCCCTGATGCCGAAGGTGAACAGCGACGACGCCCGGCCGCCGAGATACTTGGCGGCGAGCGCGTAGTGCGGACTGTCCTCGAACCCCGCATAGCTGACCCACTCGACGCGGGAATCTCGCCTCAGGAACTCGGCGACCTTGCGCGCGTTCTCGACGTGCCGCTCGATGCGCAGCGCGACCGTCTCGATGCCCTGCAGCAGCAGGAAGGCGCTGAGTGGCGACAGTACCGCGC
>DAHVFK010000089.1 GCA_027317055.1 Betaproteobacteria bacterium
ACATGGGATATTTCGTCATGGGCCGCGGCCATTCGGCGCGCGATGACCGGCTCGCTGTCCTGACCTCTGGCGCGCAGGCGGCGTTCGAGCTCGCCGAGCGAAGGCGGCAGGAGGAATATCCCGACGCATTCCGGAACCAGCCGCCGCACCTGCTGTGCGCCCTGCCAGTCGATCTCGAGCACCAGGTCGTAGCCGCCCTCGAGCGCGCCGGCAATCGCCGCTTGCGAGGTGCCGTAACGATGGCCGTGGACCTGTGCGCTCTCGAGAAACTCGCCGCGTTCTAGCATGGCGACGAAGGTGTCATTGTCCACGAAGTGGTATTCGCGCCCGTTCCGCTCGGCGGGCCGGGGGGCGCGCGTGGTGTAGGACACCGACAGCCTGAGCCGGGAGTCCTCCGCGAGTACCGCGTTGATCAAGGAAGTCTTGCCGGCTCCGGAGGGCGCGGTGACGACGAAAAGAAGCCCCTTCACGCTGGTTCCTATTCTATGTTCTGCACCTGCTCGCGCATCTGCTCAATGAGCAGCTTGAGCTCGAGCGCGCAATCGGAGATCTTCCGGGTCGCCGCCTTCGATGCGAGCGTATTCGCTTCGCGGTTGAGCTCCTGGGCGAGGAAATCGAGCCGCTTGCCCACGGTTCCGCCCTTGGCGAGCGCGCGCTCGACCTCGTCGAAGTGGGTGGCCAGCCGGGTCAGCTCCTCGTCGACGTCCGTTTTCATGCTGAACACCGCGAGCTCGGCCCGGATTCGTTCGTCGTCCGCCGAACCGATCGCGTCGCGCAGCCGCTGGGCGAGCTTTTCCTGGTAGGCCGCCAGCGCCTCCGGCACCAGCGGCGCAACCTCCGACAGGCGGCGGCGCATCTCGGCCACGCGCTCGCCGACGATCGCGGCCAGCCGCGCGCCTTCGCGGGCGCGAGCTGCGAGCAACTCGTCCAGCGCCTTGCGGCCGAGCTGTTCGACCGTCGCGCGTGTTTGCTCTTCGTCCAGCGCGCTCTCGGACAGCACCCCTGGCCAGCGCAGGACGTCGGCCACGCGCAGGGCGCCGGCGCCGGGCAGCGCCTGCGCCGTTTGCGCCGCCAGGCGCGCGAGCTCCTCCAACGCGGCGGGGTTGAGCGACTGCCGCCCGGGGCGGGCGATCCCCGCCGCGAAGAACAGCCGGCAGTCAACCTTGCCGCGCGCCAGCCGCGCGGTGACCATTTCGCGCAGCGCCGGCTCGAGTGCCCGCAGCTCGTCGGCGACGCGCAACTGCAGGTCGAGAAAGCGCGAATTCACGCTGCGCAACTCGAGGCTGAGAGCGCCGCGCGGAGTCTCGGTCGAGGCGACCGCGTATCCGGTCATGCTGTGAATCATGGTGCGTGCCGATGCGGCGCGTAACGTCCAATAGTGCGCAACTGCGATAACGGTTTTCTGGAGGAAGCAGGTATCATAAGGTGGATGCCAGCCCAAGCCAACCAGCCTTTACCGGAAGGCTATCAGCTGCTGAACTACCGATTGTTGAGAGTACTTTCCTCGGGCGGCTTTTCCATCGTATACCTCGCGCACGACGAGAACGAGGTGCCGCTGGCGATCAAGGAGTACCTTCCGGCGCAGCTCGCGCTGCGCACCGGCGATCGGGCTTCCCCCAGCATCCCGGAAGAGAACCTCGCTACCTTCCGTTACGGCATGCGCTGCTTCTTCGACGAGGGAAGGGCGCTGGCGAGACTGTCTCACCCGAACGTCGTGCGCGTGCTGAATTTCTTCCGCGCCAACGAGACCGTTTACCTGGTGATGCGCTACGAGCGCGGGCGCACGCTGCAGGAGCACGTCCACGCGCGCAGCGGCTCCCTGCCCGAGTCCTGGGTGCGACGCACATTCGCCCAGCTGCTGAACGGCTTGCGGGAGGTGCACACGAACAAGATGCTCCACTTGGACATCAAGCCGGGGAATATCTACATCCGCAACGACGGCACGCCAGTGCTGATCGACTTCGGCGCCGCGCGCCAGACGCTGACCGAGGAAGGGACCAAGCTCCCTCCGATGTACACACCGGGTTACGCGTCGCCCGAGCACCATATGCGGCGCGAGCACCTGGGCCCATGGAGCGACATCTACTCGGTCGGTGCGAGCATGTACGCCTGCCTGGCATTGGCGCCGCCCCAGCCCGCCGATAGCAGGCTCGAGCACGACCGTCTGGTGCCGGCGCGCAAGGCCTGGACGGGGAAATATTCGGAGGAGCTGCTGACCATTGTCGACTGGTGCCTGCGGCTGGATCATCTGGAGCGGCCGCAGAGCGTGTTCGAGCTGCAGCAGGCGCTGCGCGGGCTCAAGGAGCCTGTGCTCAAGCAACGCGGATGGCCGATCCTGGGCCAGCTTATGGGCGCCGTGGCGAAACTTCGCAAGCGCCGGGCATGACGCGCGGGGAAAATGAAATACTCGGTCGCCCAGGATAGCCGCGTCGGCGCGCGCCGCTACAATCAGGACCGCCTCGGGCACTGGGCGACGAGCGATACTTTGCTCATGGTCGTCGCCGACGGAATGGGCGGGCATCTGCACGGCGAGATTGCGGCCCAGCTCGCCCTCGAGTCCCTGGCGCACGACTTCCGGAGCGAGGCGAAGCCGAAGCTGTCCGACCCCGACATGTTCCTGTTCCGCGGCCTTGCGCGCGCGCACGGCGCGATCGTTCGGGAAGCGCAGGAACGCAACCTGCGCGAGACGCCGCGCACGGTCCTGGTGGCCTGCGTGGTGCAGGATGGCTACGCCTACTGGTCGCACGTAGGCGACTCGCGCCTGTATCTGATCCGCCGAGGCCGCGTGGTCGCGCGCACCAAGGATCACTCTCGCGTGCAGCAGCTGATCGACCGGGGCCAGCTACGCGAGGAAGCGGCGCCCACGCATCCCGAGCGCAATATCCTGACCCGCTGCCTCGGCAGCGAGCACGCGCCCAGGCTCGAGCCGGCTGCGATCGCACGGCTGGCGAAAGACGACCTGATTCTGATGTGTTCGGACGGGCTGTGGGGGCCGCTGAACGAGCGGCAGTTACTGGACGGGCTGTGCGCAAAAGACTTGCGCAAGGAGGTTTCCGATCTGGCTACCCTGGCGGAGGCGCGAGCCGGGAGGCAGTGCGATAATGTCTCGCTCTTGGCGATGGCGTGGGGCGAGGGCGACGTCGCTCCCGCCAACGAGCCGCTCACACTTCCCTTTCACGAGCTCCCGACGGACGTCCAGGACTTCACTGCAAGCGAGGCAGATTTCATGCGCATGAGCGACGAAGACATCGAGCGCGAGATCGCCGAGATCAAGGCGGCGTTGCGCAAGCATTCCGGCACGCCATGACCCGCCCGAGCGGAAGGCAGCCGCTGGAGCTTCGCCCGGTGCGCCTGCAACGCGCCTGGACGCGCCACGCAGAAGGCTCCGTGCTGGTCGAGTACGGCGATACGCGCGTGCTGTGCACGGCGAGCGTGGAGGCGCGCGTGCCGCCGTTCCTGCGCGACAAGGGGCGCGGCTGGCTCACGGCCGAATACGGCATGCTGCCGCGCGCGACCAATACGCGCTCTGAGCGCGAAGCGGCGCGCGGCAAGCAATCGGGCCGCACGCAAGAGATCCAGCGCCTGATCGGCAGAGCCTTGCGTGCCGTGGTCGACCTGGGTGCGCTGGGCGAGCGCACCCTTCAGGTGGATTGCGATGTGCTGCAGGCCGACGGGGGAACGCGCACCGCTGCCATTACCGGCGCCTTCGTCGCGGTCCACGACGCGCTCGGCTGGATGATGGCGCGCGGCATGTTGCAGGCGATGCCGGTGAGGGACTTCGTGGCCGCGGTGTCGGTCGGAATCTACCAGGGCGCGCCGGTGCTTGACCTGGACTACGCCGAGGACTCGGCTTGCGACACCGACATGAACGTCGTCATGACCGGCGCCGGGGGGTTCGTCGAAGTGCAGGGAACGGCCGAGGGCGCCCCGTATTCACGCGCCGAGATGGACGCCCTGCTTGCGCTCGCTTCGCGCGGCATCGCGGAGTTGGTGGGGCACCAGCGGCGCGCGCTCGGGCTGTGAAGAAGCTCGTCCTCGCGTCCAACAATCCCGGCAAGCTACGCGAGATCGGGGCGCTGCTGGCGCCGCTCGCGATCGAGGTGACTTCCCAGGTGGAGCTGGACATCGGCGAGGCCGACGAGCCGCACGCGACCTTCGTCGAGAACGCGCTCGCCAAGGCCCGTCACGCGAGCCTCGCGTCGGGCCTGCCCGCGCTGGCCGACGACTCGGGGCTGTGCGTCGACGCGCTGGGCGGCGAGCCGGGAGTGCATTCCGCGTACTACGCCGGCAGGAACGGCGCGCGCGAGGAGCGCGATGCGCGCAACAACGCGAAGCTGCTCGGCGCGCTGGCCGGAGTGGGCGACCGGCGCGCGCACTACCATTGCGTGCTGGTGCTGCTGCGGCGCGCCGACGATCCGGAGCCACTCGTTGCGGAGGGCGTCTGGCGCGGCGAGATCGCCGCGGTGCCGCGCGGCACGGGCGGCTTCGGCTACGACCCGCTGTTCTATTTTCCGGCGCGGCGCCGCACGTCGGCGGAGCTGGACGCAGAGGAAAAGAACCGCATCAGCCATCGCGGGCAGGCGCTCGCCAAGCTGCTCGCGCGCCTGGGCGATGAAGATCGAGCTTGAGCGTCCGCGCACCGTGCGGCTGGAGGTGCTCCCGCCGCTGGCGCTCTACGTCCACATTCCGTGGTGCGTGCGCAAGTGTCCTTATTGCGATTTCAACTCGCACGAGCGGGGCTCGGATCTGCCGCAAGACGAATACGTCGACGCGCTGTTGGCCGATCTCGACGAGCTGCTGCCCTCCGTCTGGGGCCGGCGACTGGGGACGGTCTTCATCGGTGGCGGCACGCCGAGCCTGTTCTCGCCCGCGGCGATAGACCGCCTGCTGTCCGAGGTGCGCGCGCGCCTGCCGCTCGGGCCGGAGGCAGAAGTGACGCTGGAGGCGAATCCTGGCACCGTCGAGGCGGCGCGCTTTCGCGGCTTGCGCGAAGCGGGCGTCAACCGCCTCTCGCTCGGGGTGCAGAGCCTGGACGACCGGATGCTGGCGGCGCTCGGCCGCATCCACTCGGCGGACGAGGCGCGCCGCGCAGTCGAGCTCGCGCTGCGCGAATTCGACAACGTCAATCTCGACCTCATGTACGGCCTGCCCGGGCAGACGCTCGCCCAGGCGCGCGCCGACATCGGCGAGGCCGCGCGCTTCGGAATGCCGCACCTGTCGGCCTACCAGCTGACGATCGAGCCGAATACCGTGTTCTGGAGCAAGCGCCCGCGACTGCCGGAGCACGATCTGTGCGCCGACATGGGGCTGGCGGTGGAGGACACGCTCGGCGCAGCCGGCCTCGAGCACTACGAGACATCGGCTTTCGCGCGCCCCGGGCGACGCTCGCGCCACAACCTCAACTACTGGGAGTTCGGCGACTACATCGGAATCGGCGCTGGCGCCCACGGCAAGCTGAGCTTCCCGGACCGGGTGACGCGCCATGCCCGCATCAAGCAGCCGCGCGACTACCTTCAGGCGAGGGGCAGCACGATTGTCGAGCGAAGACAGGTAGGGCCGACCGAGCTGCCGTTCGAGTTCATGCTGAACGCGCTGCGCCTGACCGGGGGCTTTGCGGTCGACCTGTTCCGCGCCCGCACCGGGTTGTCGCTCGCGTCGGTCGAGCCCGCGCTCGCGCGGGCGGAAGGAAAAGGCCTGCTCGAGCGCGACTGGCAGCGCATCCGGCCGAGCGAGCGCGGGCGACGCTTCCTGAACGAGCTGGTCGAGCTGTTCCTCGCCTAGCCGCGGCGCCTGCGGAACAGCAGATCGCGCACCGGGTGCCCGAGTGCGAGGCCGCGCTGCTCAAACTTCGTCAACGGGCGGTGTGCCGGGCGCTCGGCGAAGCCCGCGGCCGCGTTCTCCAGCAGCGGCTCGCCGGACAGCACCGCCAGGATTTGCTCCGCGTACTCCTGCCAGTCGGTGGCGACGTGCAGGTAGCCCCCCGGCGCCAGCCTGCGCGCGGCGAGCACGACGAACGCCGGCTGCACCAGGCGGCGCTTGTGGTGGCGTTTTTTGGGCCATGGGTCGGGAAAGAACAGATGCAGCCCGGCGAGCGACGCTTCGGCGATCATGTGCTCGAGCACTTCGACCGCGTCGTGCCGGATGACGCGCAGGTTGCCGAGCGCTTCGGCCTCGATGCGGTTGAGCAGGCTGCCCACGCCGGGGCCGTGGACCTCGACCGCGATGAAATCCGCGTCGGGCCGGGCGGCGGCGACTGCCGCGGTGGTCTCGCCCATTCCCGAGCCGATTTCGAGCACGAGTGGCGCGCGGCGGCCGAATATTTCCCGCGGGTCGATCGGATGCGGCGAATAGCGCAGCCCGTGGCGCGAGTAGAGGGTATCGAGCGCGCGCTGCTGGGCGGCCGATGTCCTGCCCTGGCGCAGGACGTAGCTGCGGATCGGCCGGGTCACGCAGCTTTGGGCTGCGAGGACGTGATCGCTCCTGCGGTGGGAGAGGAAGGCGTCGCGGAGTAGAGCTTCTTCGCCATGCGGCCGGCGAGGAATGCCTCTCTGCCGGCTTGCACGGCCTTTTTCATCGCCTGCGCCATCATGACCGGGTTCTTGGCCGCCGCGATCGCCGTGTTCATCAGCACGCCGTCGCAGCCGAGCTCCATCGCGACGGCGGCGTCCGATGCGGTGCCCACGCCTGCGTCCACCAGTACCGGTACGCCGACGCGCTCGATCACCAGCTGCAGGTTCCACGGATTGAGGATTCCCATGCCGGAGCCGATAAGCGACGCGAGCGGCATTACCGCGACGCAGCCGATCTCCTCCAGCATCTTGGCCTGAATCGGATCATCCGAGCAGTACACCATCACGTCGAATCCTTCCTTGACCAGCTGCTTCGCTGCTACGAGCGTTTCGGGCATGTTGGGGTAGAGCGACTGCGGATCGCCGAGCACCTCGAGCTTTACCAGCTTGTGCCCGTCGAGCAGCTCGCGCGCCAGGCGCAAGGTGCGGATCGCGTCCTGCGCGTTGTAGCAGCCGGCCGTGTTCGGCAGGTAAGTGAACTTCGACGGCGGCAGAAATTCGAGCAGCGAGGGCTCGCCTGCCGTCTGGCCGATGTTGGTGCGGCGGATCGCCACGGTGACGATTTGCGCGCCCGAGGCCTCGATCGCGCTGCGCGTTTCGGCGAAATCCTTGTACTTGCCGGTGCCGACCAGGAGGCGGGAGGAATAGGACCGCCCCGCCACGACCAGTTCGTCTTGTCTAGCCATGTTCAACCTCCGCCCACCGCGACCACGATTTCCAGCGCGTCGCCGTCCGCCACCTGCGTCGCGGCATGCGCGCTCTTCGGCACGATCTCGCCGTTGCGCTCGACCGCGACCTTCTTGCCCGCGAGCGCGAGGTGCGCGATCAGCTCTTGCACCACGAGCGGGCGCTCGAAGCGGTGCGGCGCGCCGTTGACGGTCACCTGGATCATGGGTGAAATTCTACAACGGCCCTGGGGGCCGGCGGCGATCACCCGGTTGGCGAGATGAGGATTGCGGGCGCCCAGGACCTTGTGGGGGCAGGTGGGATTTCTCCGGATTGCGCCAATTGATTAGAATTGGGGCGCGCGGGTGTAGTTCAATGGCAGAACGGCAGCTTCCCAAGCTGCATACGAGGGTTCGATTCCCTTCACCCGCTCCAGACCCTTGCCGGGCCGGCCTCAACCGACCAATAGGTCGACTTTGGCGAAGCGCTCGGCCGACATGTAAGCGGGCGCATAGAGGTAGCCGAGTCGCGGCGTGTCGACCGCTGCGCGCACGACAATGTAGGTTTCCGCGCAGGCGACACCTTGCTCGCGCAGCCTGGCGCACTCCGCCGGGGTGACGCGACGGCCGTAGCCGCCGAAGGGAATTTCGGATTCCAGGATGCCCAGAAGCTTTTCCATGACGCTGTGTTGCTTATCCGTGGATTGCCTTATAGCGCGCGTGCCGCGCCGCAACCAGGAATTTTGCAAAGTTCCGCCGTCAATTTTTGTCAAGCCGCTGGATGGATTCACCATTCGTAGCCCAAGCCCAGCAGCCAGGTGGTATCGACCGCCTTGACCCCCGGCGGGGGGGTTCGCTCCCAATCGAGATCGAGCTGCGCATTCGCCGTCATTCCGCTGGAGAGAGGAATGCGCAGGCCGGTGCTGGTATGAAGGGTGACTCGCTCGGTGTGCCGAAGGTTCCAGAATCCCTCCTGGTTATGAAAGAGCTCGACCTTGCGCGGCCACAGGCGGTGCGAATAATGCAGCCCCCAGCCCAGGGCCGGGTAGCTTTCGCTGCTGTCGTCGTTGTGTTTGATCGACACCGCGTCCACGCCGGCGCGAACCGAAAACCGCGTGCGGTCCGTGTCGTAGAGCTGCCAGCCGTAGCCCCCGCCCGCGCTGGTTCGCAGTTTGATATCCCTGAAACGGTCGCGCTCGGCGAATCCGCGGCCGTAGACGAAGCGCTTCGGAGCGAGGAAGTAGTCGTAGTGGCCGCTCGCGCGCCAATTCGAGGTGACTGTCTGTCCTGTGTCCTTGGCCTGATCGACTTTCGCCGTCAGACCGTAACGGTAGTCCTTGGCGCGCGCCTTGAACTCGCCTTCCCCGTGCAAACTGCTGTTTGAGCTGTTGCCGCGCACCGCCAAGGCCGCCAACGCGACCCGGCCCTTGTAGGTGACGCCGCGCCCCGACTCCTCGGGCAGCGGGTTGAGGTAGGCAATCCGGCCCGGATCGACGCTGCCGGGAGCAAGAACAATGCGATGGGGCTCGGACTCGCCCTCGAGCATCACGCCCACTGGCGCGTCGGTCGTGAGCATGCGCACCTCGCTCCAGCGAATCTTGATCTTTCCGGCGTACGTGGTCTCGAAGGTCAGCACGTCGCCCGACTTGTGCAGCACCTTACCGCTCAGCCGGTCGCCGTTGAGCAGGGTCACCGTATCAGCTTGCGCGGCGGCAGCCGAAAGCGCCAGCGCAGCGGCCAGCGCGGGAAAAGGGAATAGTCCGCCTCTCATTGCCTTATCTACGATCAAAAGCGGTGCGACCGCAAGACCCTGCGCAAGTTTTCTACGTATTGGGCAATTCGTCCCAGCGAAACAGTCCCCCGGGTAGAATGAACGCAGATGACGGTGTCCTTCGACGGCAAACTCGTGGTCGCGATCTCCTCGCGGGCGCTGTTCGACTTCGAGGAGGAGAACCTCGTGTTCGAGCGGCGTGGTGAGCGCGAGTACGTGGCGTTGCAGCTCTCACGCCTGGACGTGCCGGCCAAGAACGGCGTTGCCTTCCCGCTGATCAAGAAGCTGCTCGCGTTCAATTCGCCCGCTGCTCAGCGGGTCGAGGTCGTTATCCTGTCGAAGAACGATCCGGTAAGCGGCTTGCGCGTGTTCCGCTCCGCGAGCCACGCCGGGCTGCAGCTTGAGCGGGGCGTGTTCACTCGCGGGCGCACGCCGTACCGCTACCTGGACGCACTGAAGGCGAATCTTTTTCTTTCTGCCAACGAGGCCGACGTGATGAGCGCCCTGGAGTCCAGGGTCCCGGCGGCGCGCGTCTATCCGGATTCGGCTCAGGCTGCGGAGCGCCATGCGGGCGAAGTGCGCATCGCCTTCGACGGTGACGCCGTGCTGTTCTCGGACGAGGCCGAGCGTGTGTTCCAGGCCGATGGCTTGGCGGCGTTCACGCGCCACGAAACCGAGCACGTGGAACGGCCGCTCCCTCCAGGTCCGTTCAAGCCCCTGCTCGAGGCCCTGCACCGCCTGCAGCAGGCGGCGGGCACCGACGTGCCGATGCGGCTGCGCACCGCGCTGGTCACCGCACGCAGCGCGCCGGCACACGAGCGTGCCGTGCGCACGCTCATGCAGTGGAACATCGGCATCGACGAGGCGATGTTCCTCGGCGGGCTGGACAAGAGCGAGTTCCTGCGTGCCTACGAGCCGGACTTCTTCTTCGACGACCAGCGGCTGCACGTAGAATCCGCCAGAAGGCACGTGGCGACCGGGCACGTGCCGTTCGGAGTCTCCAACTTGGGGCGCAAAGCATCGTGAAAGCCGTCAAGGTCCTCCTCTACGCTCTCGGCGCGTTGGTCGCGCTGGCAATCGTCGTAGCAATCGCGGTCGCGGTGCTGTTC